>CAKRNX010000092.1 GCA_934371475.1 uncultured Lachnospiraceae bacterium | reverse complement strand
TTGTGAGCCCAGGCGCGTTTGGTCAGTTCGCCGAGGCGGACGAGTTCTTCGATCTGACAGACATCTGTGGCATCGGCCAGGCAGCCAGGACGGCATGCATCGCCGAGGGAGATCGTCACGTCATATTTTTCACAGATATCCAGAATTTCATCAAAATGCTCATAGAACGGATTTTCTTCGCCGGTCATGCTCATCCAGGCGAAAACAAGGCTGCCGCCGCGGCTTACAATGTTCATTTTGCGCTTGTGCCTGCGGATCTGGTCAATCGTCTTGCGGGTGATGCCGCAGTGCAGTGTGACGAAATCCACGCCATCCTGCGCGTGAAGGCGCACGACATCAATAAAATCCTGTGCGGTTAATGTGGCCAGGTCTCTCTGATAGTGGATCACGCTGTCATACACCGGAACGGTACCGATCATGACCGGGCATTCGCTGGTCAGCTTCCGACGGAACGGCTGGGTATTTCCGTGGCTGGACAGATCCATGATGGCTTCTGCGCCCAGTTCTACCGCGCTCATGACTTTCTGCATTTCGATATCATAATCCTTGCAGTCTCTGGATACGCCGAGGTTGACATTGATCTTGGTGCGCAGCATGCTGCCGACACCTTCGGGATCCAGGCAGGCATGATTTTTATTGGCACAGATGGCCACTTTTCCCTGTGCAACCAATTCCATCAGAGTCTCTGTCGGCATATGTTCTTTCCGGGCGACTGTTTCTATTTCGGGAGTGACGATCCCCTTTCGTGCGGCATCCATCTGTGTTGTGTAATTTCTCATCTGATTTCCTCCATATGATTATTTGCCCCGTATCATAACAGTTGTGTCGGATTAACAAACTAATACGGTGCAGAGAAAGTAACAGGGACCCTGTTCTGATTGGTTCGTGCGGACAGGCGGAGCAGATCTTCTGACACCCGTCATCCAACAGCACAAAAAAGAGATGCCATGGGGCATCTCAGTCAGATACATAAAATACATCTGTGTCCCTACGTTGGCATTATCCAAATCAGGTTATTATGGGTCGAAGCGGAATTACGCTTCCTCTCAGCCGGTTTTCACCAGCTCCCCGTTATTAGCAAAATTCTCTGTTTTTTATTATAGCACAGTTTCCATGCATCATGCAATAGTTGACAGGGAGCGGGCACTAAGATTATAATCGAAATCAGGCATCCACGGCGGAGCAAGAGAAGTCCGGGAGTCGGAGAATAGGAGAGCAGACAATGAAAAAGGTTATTTTGACAGGTGACCGCCCTACAGGACGGCTTCACGTAGGACATTATGTAGGTTCGCTGGCTGAGCGTGTGAAGCTGCAGAATTCCGGTATATATGATGAAATTTATATTATGATTGCGGATGCGCAGGCGCTGACAGATAATGCAGAGCATCCGGAAAAGGTGCGTCAGAATATTATCCAGGTTGCACTGGATTACCTTGCCTGCGGGATTGATCCGAGTAAAGCAACGATCTTTATTCAGTCCATGGTTCCGGAACTGACGGAACTGACATTTTATTATATGAACCTGGTGACGGTGTCCAGGGTACAGCGCAATCCTACAGTGAAAGCGGAGATTCAGCAGCGAAATTTTGAAGTCAGTATTCCGGTAGGGTTTTTCTGCTATCCGATCAGTCAGGCTGCCGATATTACGGCATTTCGTGCCACGGCGGTTCCGGTAGGAGAAGATCAGCTGCCCATGCTGGAACAGTGTAAGGAGATTGTACATAAATTTAACAGTGTGTACGGAGAGACTCTGACGGAGCCGGAGATCGTGCTCCCGTCCAATCAGGCCTGCCTGCGGCTGCCGGGTATTGATGGAAAAGCAAAAATGAGCAAGTCTCTGGGCAACTGTATCTATCTGTCTGATGAGGCGGATGTGGTAAAGAAGAAAATCATGTCCATGTTTACAGATCAGAATCACCTTCGGGTGGAAGATCCGGGACAGGTAGAGGGCAATCCTGTCTTCATTTATCTCGATGCATTCTGTCGTCCGGAACATTTTGAACAATACCTTCCTGAATATGCAAATCTGGATGAACTGAAAGCCCATTATAGGAGAGGCGGTCTGGGAGACGTCAAGGTAAAGAAATTCCTGAACAACGTGATGCAGGAGGAGCTGGCTCCCATCAGAGAACGCCGGAAAATGTGGGAAGAGCGGATCCCGGAAGTATATGAGATCCTGAAGAAGGGCAGCGAGACTGCCAGAGAGAAAGCGGCAGCTACCCTGAAAGATGTGCGTGCTGCCATGAAAATCAACTATTTTGATGAGACAGGAGGAAGTTTATTATGAACAAAATCGAGATGAAAACCCCCCTTGTGGAGATGGATGGAGATGAGATGACCAGGATCCTCTGGAAACTGATCAAGGATGAGCTGATCCTGCCGTTTGTGGATCTGAAAACAGAGTATTATGATCTGGGACTGGAACACCGCAATGAGACGGATGACCAGGTAACGGTAGATGCGGCCAATGCAAATAAAAAGTACGGTGTTGCTGTCAAATGCGCGACGATCACACCGAATGCGGCCAGAATGACCGAGTATAAGCTGAAAGAAATGTGGAAGAGCCCCAACGGAACGATCCGTGCGATCCTGGACGGAACTGTATTCCGGGCACCCATTACAGTGAAAGGGATTGAGCCAAATGTAAAGTCCTGGAAAAAACCGATCACGATTGCCCGTCATGCCTACGGTGATGTCTACAAAAATACAGAGATGATCGTGCCGGGAGCCGGAAAGGCAGAGCTGGTATTTACCGATGCGAACGGAAATGAGACAAGATCTCTGATCCATGAATTTCAGGGACCGGGTGTAATCCAGGGAATGCACAACATCAATGCCTCTATTGAAAGCTTTGCCCGCAGCTGTTTTGCGTATGCGCTGGATACGAAGCAGGATCTGTGGTTCTCTACGAAAGATACGATTTCCAAGAAGTATGACCATACGTTCAAGGATCTGTTCCAGGAAATTTATGAGAAAGAATACAAAGAGAAATTTGAACAGGCGGGGATCACATATTTCTACACTCTGATTGACGATGCGGTAGCCCGTGTGATGAAGTCAGAAGGCGGATTTATCTGGGCCTGCAAGAATTATGACGGCGATGTGATGAGCGACATGATTTCCTCGGCATTTGGTTCACTGGCGATGATGACTTCTGTGCTGGTATCCCCGGACGGAAATTATGAGTATGAGGCGGCTCACGGAACCGTGCAGCGTCATTATTATAAATACCTGAAAGGGGAAGAGACATCCACAAACTCAGTGGCTACGATCTTTGCGTGGAGCGGTGCACTGAGAAAGCGCGGGGAGCTGGATGGGCTGGAAGCACTGCAGCAGTTTGCGGACCGTCTGGAGGCGGCAACGATTGCCACGATTGAGAGCGGAAAGATGACAAAGGATCTGGCGCTGATCACCTCCCTGGAGAAACCGATGGTACTCAACAGCGAGGAGTTTATCCGCGCAATCCGCGAAGAGCTGGAAAAATAAAAATCAGGGAATATCCCGGCTGTATCAGATGGGAGATCACTGTCTGTCTGGATAAAAAGATATCACAACGGAAAACCGGAACTGTTTCAAATCTGTAAAGATAAAAACAGTCCCGGTTTTTGTTAAAAGAAAGACTTTATTCTGCCAGTTCTTCCCATCTGGCATACAGTTCTTCAAGATCTGCGGCAATCTGCGCCTTTTCCGTGGTGAGACTTGTGCATTTATCTATGTCTGTATAGATTTCTTCTTTTTCCAGCAGGGCATTGATCTCGCTGTCGCGTTCTTCGAGCTGCTGGATCTGTGTCTCCGTCTTTTTCAGATCGTTCTGGCGTTTGCGCTCTCTGGCCTGTTCTTCCTTTTTCTTTGCCCAGTCCTCTTTGGAGGAAGCGGCGGAAGAGGAGGAAGGTGTGCTGACAGAAGAGGTCAGCTGCTGCTCAGGCGCATAAATCCGGGTCAGTTCCTCGTTTTTTTCCAGATAATAGTCATAGTTGCCGATATAGTTTACGAGAGAGCCATTCTTCAGATCCATGATCCGGGTAGCAGTCTGGTTGATAAAATAACGGTCATGGGAGACGTAGAGTACCGTGCCTGTATAACGGTTCAGCGCTTCCTCCAGGATCTCTTTGGACATGATGTCCAGATGGTTGGTCGGCTCATCCAGGATCAGGAAGTTGGCTTCTGAGAGCATCAGCTTGGCCAGAGAAACACGGCCGCGCTCGCCGCCGCTCAGATCTTTGATGCGTTTGTAAACGTCATCTCCAGTAAAGAGAAAGGCTGCCAGTACATTGCGGATCTCTGTGTTGGTCAGATCCGGATAAGCGTCGGAGATTTCGTCAAACAGAGTTTTTTCCAGGTGAAGGACCTGGTGCTCCTGGTCATAATAGCCGATGTGTACTTTGCTGCCCAGGGTAATTTTGCCGGTATCCGCATCCAGCAGACCGTTGATAATCTTCAGTATCGTGGTCTTTCCGGTGCCGTTGTCTCCGATGATCGCCACGCGCTCACCGCGGTGGATCTGAAAATTCAGATCCGTAAAGAGCGTTTGATCGAAGGATTTGGAGAGATCCTCTACGGTCAGCACATCGTTGCCGCTGGTGATCTTCGGCTCCAGCGTCAGCTTAATCTCGGAATTGACCTCAGTAGGCTTTTCCAGAACTTCTATCTTTTCCAGCATTTTTTCACGGCTCTCTGCCCGGCGTATTGATTTTTCACGGTTGAAGGATTTCAGTTTGGTGATGACCTCCTCCTGATGACGGATCTCCTGCTGCTGATTCAGGTATGCTTTCAGCTGGTTCTCCCGCAGTTGTTTTTTCTTTTCCGCATAGGCAGAATAATTCCCGGCAAATGACATCACATGTCCCTGGTCGATCTCAATGACTTTGGTGACTACCCGGTTCAGAAAATACCGGTCGTGGGATACAATCAGCACAGCCCCGTTATAGTTGAGCAGATAGTTTTCCAGCCATGAGATGGAATTCATATCGAGGTGGTTGGTCGGCTCGTCAAGCAGGATAATGTCGGGGCTTAGAAGAAGCAGTTTGCCCAGCGCTACACGGGTTTTCTGACCGCCGGAGAGTGTGTCCACCTGGCGGGAAAATTCATCTTCGGAAAATCCCAGACCCTTGAGGACGCCGACGATCTCGCTGCGGCAGGAGTAGCCGTTTCTCTGGTCAAACATAGTCTGTGTTTTGTGGTACTGCTCCATCAGATCATCAAGCTGACTGCCGGAAAGCCGTTTCATTTCCTGCTCCATGGTGCGCAGGCGCTCTTCCATTTCGATAATGTCACGCTTGGCTTCCATTACTTCCTCGTAGATAGTATGATGGCCGGTGAGCATGTTCTGCTGGGCGAGATAACCGAGGCTTTTGCCGCGGGAAATTACGACTTCGCCCTCATCGGCCTGCATTTCGCCGATGATAATCTTTAACAGCGTAGATTTTCCGGCTCCGTTGATGCCGGTGATCGCAGCTTTTTCGTGTTCTTCTATGTGAAATGACGCCTGTTTGATGATGGCGTTCGTACCAAATGATTTACTGATATTCTGGCATGAAAGTATCATAATGTGGTTTCATCCTTTTCTTTGATTTGTCTCTTCCCTATTATAATGGAATTTCCCTAAAAAACAACAGTATTTTCAGAACCCGTTTTATTGACATGGATTTAACAAGCAAGTATAATGATTCTATGATCTAAAACTCACTTTGAGGAGGAAAGAATGGAAGAAAAAGAAATTTCAAAAGCGGTAGTAAAAAGACTGCCCCGTTATTATAGATATCTGGGAGATCTGCTGGAGGAAAAAGTCGAGCGGATTTCATCGAATGAGCTGAGCCGTCAGATGAATGTGACAGCTTCGCAGATCCGCCAGGATCTGAATAATTTCGGCGGTTTCGGACAGCAGGGATACGGCTACAATGTGAAATATCTGTACACGGAGATTGGAAAAATCCTGGGACTGGACAAGACCTACAACATGATCATTATCGGTGCGGGCAATCTGGGACAGGCATTGGCTAATTACGTGAAATTTGAAAAAAGAGGTTTTCGGATTATCGGTATCTTTGACGTCAATCCACGTCTTTCCGGTGTGACAGTGAGAGGCATTCCGATTATGATGACAGACGAGCTGGAGAGCTTCTTGCAGACGAACAAGATCGATATTGCAGCTCTGACGCTTCCGCGCAGCGGAGCGCTGGCGGTAGCTCAGACACTGGCAGACAACGGGGTGCGCGGTATCTGGAATTTTGCCCGTGTGGATCTTGATCTGCCGGAGAATATTGTGGTCGAAAATGTACATCTTTCTGAGAGCATCATGGAGCTGTCTTACCGTCTGAACCATATCAGTTCTCAGGAAAAGGAATAAAGAAGGCAAGATATGAAATATTTGCTGAACGGTGCACAGATGCAAGCGTGCGACACATATACAATTGAACAGATGCAGGTTCCGTCTGCTGTGCTGATGGAGAGGGCTGCGCTGGCAGTGACCGGTGTGATGGAGGAAAGACTGACGCGAGATGATCGGGTGCTGGTGCTTTGCGGCTCTGGAAATAACGGCGGCGACGGTTTCGCTGTAGCAAGGCTGCTGCTTCTCAACGGGATAGCAGCAGATGTTTTTTTTGCGGGGAAAGTGCCTTCCATGACGGAGGAATGTGCGCGGCAGAAAAAAATTTTTGAAAATTATGGAGGAAAACTTTGCAGAAATCTCAAGTTTTCTGAATATACTGTACTGGTGGATGCGCTTCTTGGTATCGGGCTCTCCAGAGAGGTGAGAGACGATTACGCACGGCTGATCAATGAGATAAATGCGTCGGGACTTCCGGTAGTGGCGGTGGATATGCCTTCTGGAGTTTCGGCGGATACAGGTGCGGTGATGGGGACGGCTGTGAGAGCTTGTACCACGGTGACGTTTGCGTTTCCCAAACTGGGGCAGCTTCTGTATCCGGGAGCAGACTGCTGCGGAGAGCTGCTGGTAAAGCCGATCGGGATTGCCGGCACAGAACTGACAGAGCGATCCGGTCGGGAGCTTCCCTTTTATTATGAAAAAAAAGATCTGCTGAAGCTTCTTCCGGCCCGTGCCGCCCGTTCCAATAAAGGAAGTTACGGGAGAGTACTTCTGATTGGCGGTGCGCGGAATATGGCGGGAGCGGTTATGCTGGCCGGCAGATCCGCTTACCGGACCGGGTGTGGTCTGGTAAAGATTATGGCAGATCCGGACAACCGCACAGTGCTTCAGTCCGGACTGCCGGAGGCGATGTTTGCGCCGTGGCACACAGAAAGTCTCGAACTGGAATTTTCCTGGGCCACTGTGATAGGGATCGGGCCGGGACTCGGCCAGTCACAGCAGGCGCTGGAGCTGCTGTGTCAGGTGCTAAAGAAGTGGAAGGGGCCTCTGGTGGTGGATGCAGACGGACTGAATCTTCTGTCTCAGCATCCGGAATATCTGAAAAATACAGAGGCAAAGCTGATTGTGACGCCTCATCCCGGAGAGATGGCTCGGCTGACGGGGCTGACGGTAAGAAAGATTCTGGATCATCTGATGGACACGGCGGCAGAGTTTGCCGGGGAACATGACCTGGTCTGTGTGCTGAAAGATGCCAGAACAGTGATTTCCGACGGAGTACGCCGATGCGTGAATGTTTCGGGGAACCACGGAATGGCAGCGGGAGGTTCCGGAGATGTGCTGACCGGCGTAATATGCGGACTTCTGGCGCAGGGAATGGACTGCTTTGAGGCAGCGGCAGCGGGGGCAATGGTACACGGCCTGGCCGGAGACAGAGCGAAAGAGGAGCTGGGAGCCAGAGGCATGATGGCGTCTGATCTTGCGGATCAGGTAGGAAATATCATAAAACAATTCTGATTTTGTCCTTATTCGGGCGAAATCTTCTGCAAACGGAAACCTGCGGCTTACGAAAAGTTTTTTTCAAACATGCTCCAGGCAGCTGCACAAAGTAAAAACCAGAAAATGCCGGTAAGGCGGTAATGGCGGAAGAGAGGGAGAAACAAAGACATGGAAAAAAACAGCCGGGTATATGCAAAAATTAATTTAGGCGCGATAAAAGAAAATTTCCGGCAGATGCGGGCAAAACTCAGACCGGAGACAAAAGTGATCGCAGTGGTCAAGACAGACGGATACGGTCACGGAGCGGTACAGGTGGCCAGACTGGCGGAGCCGCTGGATTATATGTGGGGCTTTGCAGTAGCGACTGCAGAGGAAGCACTGGAGCTTCGCAAGGCCGGGATCCGAAAACCGGTGTTGATCCTGGGCTTCGTATTTCCGGAGCATTACAGGGATCTGGCGGAGTATGATATCCGCCCGGCAGTGTTTAAGCTGTCCATGGCAAAGGAGCTGTCACAGACTGCTCAGAAGGCAGGGAAGACGATCCATATTCATTATGCGCTGGATACGGGGATGAGTCGGATCGGGTTTGCCGATAATGATGATTCTGTGGAGAGCATCAAAAAGATTGAACAGTTGCCGGGGCTGGAGACGGAGGGGCTTTTTACCCATTTTGCCAGAGCGGATGAGAGAGATAAGCAGCATGCGCGCAGACAATTGCAGCGTTATCAGGCGTTTGCGGCGAGACTGGAAGCGGAGGGTGTCCATATCCCCATGAAACACTGCGGCAACAGTGCAGCGATCATGGAACTGCCCGAGGCTCATCTTGACGCGGTGAGGGCGGGGATTACCATATATGGGATTTATCCTTCGGATGAGATGGATCGGGATAGGATGAGGCTTGTGCCTGCCATGGAGCTGAAAAGCCATATCGCGTACATCAAGCAGGTGCCGGAGGGAGTGCCGGTC
>CAKRNX010000091.1 GCA_934371475.1 uncultured Lachnospiraceae bacterium | reverse complement strand
GCAGAAGTATGTACCGGATACAGGCGGAAGAAGGGCAGATACGTAAAATTGAAAAAATATGCCGCAGGCGTCATTATGAAATCAGAAGGATTTATCCGGAAAATCTGGGGCGCAGCGATAATTACAGAAGAAAATTTTTAAATGCAAATCCAAGACCATTCGGAGGATATCGGTGCCGGTACTGTCATCGGAGGCTTTCAGAAAAAGAAATGACGGTAGATCATATTTATCCTGTCTATCTGGCCAAGACAGGGAAAAATTTGTGGATGCGCATAGCAGGAATTGAGGATGTGAATGATGTGCGGAACCTGGCACCGGCCTGCCGCAGATGCAATCTGAAGAAAGGGAGCAAGGCGGGGATCTGGCTGATCCGGGGGATCCTTGGCAGGTATCAGATCTACTGGCTGTTGCGCTGGTGTATAAAAGCAGCAGTGTTCGGTCTCATACTTTATGGAGGATGGATGATGTACCGCTGCTTTGGAAGTTTTCCTGTCAGATAAAGTATATCAGGTGGGAAAGTGACTCTCATTAGGCATAAGAATGCTGGAGCATTTTTGAACTTATGCAAGTTCAAAATCCCGCGGCAGAATTGTTCTGCCGCGGGATTGTTCGTTTTTATCTGTTTAAAACAGCTGAAAATATTCTGTTATTTGGCTGCTTCTGTGGCTGCTTCCGTATCAGACTCGCTGTCTTCAAAGGGGATTACGGCTCCGTCGTAAGTGGAGTTGATGTAATCTTTAATTTCATCAGATTTCAGAACTTCTACCAGCGCTTTGATCGGCTCACTGTCTTCGTTTCCTTCTTTTACAGCAATGACATTTACATAGGTTTTGGCTGCTTCGGAGTCAGAAGTCTCATAAGCCAGAGCGTCTTTTGCTACAGAGAAGCCGGCCTGCAGGGCATAGTTTCCGTTCAGAACAACGTAGGAAGTGTCATCAACGACACGTGCTACCTGTTCTGCTGCCAGTTCTACGATTTCTACATTGTAAGGATTCTCCGCAATATCGTTGACGGTAGCTTCCAGTCCGGCACCGTCTTTCAGAGTAATAATGCCGTTGTCCTGCAGAAGCAGCAGAGCACGCGCTTCATTTGTGGTGTCGTTGGGAACTGCAATGGTATCACCCTCAGCGATGTCGTCCAGGCTGTCTTTTGTCCCGGGATAGATACCGAAGGGCTCATAGTGGATGCCGCCGGCATTGACCAGATGAGTGCCTTTTTCTTCGTTGTAGCTCTCAAGATAGGGGATATGCTGGAAGTAGTTGGCGTCAAATTCACCGCTCTCTACTACTTCGTTGGGCATAATATAGTCATCAAATACCGTAACTTCCAGATCGTATCCTTTTTCCTCCAGAAGCGGTTTTGCCTGTTCCAGGATCTCTGCGTGATGTGTGGCGGAATCGGCTACTGTGATAGGGGTCAGATCCTCAGCCAGCGCCATGGTGCTAAAGCTTCCAAGTACAAATGCTCCGGTTAAAAGTGCTGCAGTAAATCTTTTCATAGTAATTCTCCTCCGTAAAAAAATATTTTTATCAGACAGGCGGAACAGCAGTGCTGACGCTGTCCGGTAAATACAATGCGATAAAATCAGAAAACATAAATTTTTAATTATCATGATTTCCGCTTGTCCAGACGATTGGCCAGCATCATGCCGACAGACTGGAAAATCTGAACAAGCAGGATCAGCAGGATGACAGTGACGAACAGAATGTCCATCTGATATCGCTGATATCCGTAACGGATGGCGATATCACCCAGGCCGCCGCCGCCGATTGCTCCTGCCATGGCCGTATAACCGAGAATGGTACCGATGGCAATGGTAGCATTTGTCAGCAGAGAACAGCGGGCTTCCACAAGGATTACGCGGAAGATGATGGTCATGGTTCCGGCTCCCATAGAGCGGGCGGCCTCAATCACGCCCTTGTCTACTTCTTTAAGAGAAGACTCAACCATACGGGCGATAAAGGGAATTGCCGCCATGGTCAGCGGAACAATGGTGGCTGTGGGACCGTAGGATTTACCTGCAATCGCACGGGTGATCGGGATGATCAGGATCATCAGGATCAGGAACGGGATGCTTCGGACAATGTTGGCGATTACATCCAGAACTTTGTAGAGCACCGCATTAGGTTTGAGACCGTCTTTATCGGAAATTGTAAGGAGAATGCCCATGGGCATTCCGAACAGATATCCGAAAAATGTAGAAAAAAGCGTCATATACAGGGTCTGTCCGATCCCGGCAATCAGCATATCAATGACACTACGGCTCCACATGGTCATTCACCTCCCCTACTGTAAGACCGTGGTCGGTCAGATACTGTTTCATGGCCTGGATATTCGGGCTGTCTTTGACAAATTCCAGGATCATTTCACCCTTTGCCACGCCGTTGACATTTTTTGTGTCAGCCCGCAGAATGTTGACCGGTTCGCGGAACGTCAGTACCAGGTTGGCGATGACAGGCTCAAAAGCAGAGTTTTCAGAAAATACAATACGGATTGTCTCTCCGCTGCGGATTTTATTCTGCGTAGCCTGCGATTGGGCAAGCGGAAGATCTGAGCCGCTGTCTTTAAGGATCAGTTCTCTGGCCACAGAAGATTTCGGATTGGCAAATATCTCGGAAACCAGCCCGCTTTCGACCATCTCGCCGTCTTTTAAAATAGCTACATGATTGCAGATCTTGCGAACGACAGACATCTGATGTGTAATGATAATGATTGTGATGCCAAATCGCCGGTTAATATCTTTCAGAAGATCCAGGATCGAAGCAGTGGTCTGCGGATCAAGTGCGCTTGTAGCCTCATCGCAGAGCAGGATTTTTGGATCAGATGCCAGCGCTCTGGCAATAGCTACACGTTGTTTCTGGCCGCCGGAAAGCTGTGCGGGGTAGGCGCGTGCCTTTTCGGAAAGACCTACGATATCCAGAAGTTCCAGTGCTTTCTCTCTGGCTTCTTTTTTCTTTTTCCCCTGAATTGTCAGCGGGAAGCAGACATTATCAAGCACGGATTTCTGCATCAGCAAATTAAAGCTCTGGAAAATCATTCCTATATCACTGCGTTGGCGACGCAGCTCTTTTTCACTGTAGTCAGCCAGGGAACGGCCGTTAATCAGAACCCGCCCGGAGGAGGGAGCCTCAAGAAAATTGATACATCGCACCAAGGTACTCTTACCGGCGCCTGACATTCCGATGATGCCGAAGATATCGCCGGATTCCACAGAGAGGGAAATATTTTTGAGAGCCTCCACTGTACCGCTTTTTGTTGTAAATGTTTTTGACAAATTTTCAATTACAATCTCAGACATATCAGTTACCTTTCTCAATTTTGCTTCAATGACTGTACTATATCATCTTTCCCACAAAAGTGTTAGTTCAAAAAAAATACAGCCGGCAATAGCATAAGACTATAGCCAGCTGTTCGTTTGGGAAAGACAGATCAGAGCATGTTTGAAAAACTTTTCCGTAAACCGGAGTTTGCAGCTCACAGAAAGCCTTTTTCAAACGCGTTTTAGTGCAGCGCCATATCTTTGTACTTGGCGATTTCCTCCAGATACTTCTGCCCTAGGGGACTGATGGCGACACCTTTGCGGACGAGGTAGCCGATCGTCATCTTTTCGTCGGACTTCAGCTTCACCGCGCAGTAGTCGGTTCCGTTGAGTTTTTCACAGATGATGCCGCAACACAGCGTGTAGGCATTGAGGCCCACCATCAGGTTCAGCAGGGTTGCCCGGTCAGTCGCTTTGATCAGCCGTTTGTACTCATAGGTAGAGAGGACTTCCTCCGCAAAATAGAAGGAGTTATTCTTCCCTTGGTCAAAGGAAAGACAGGGGTATTCATCCAGCTCTTCCAGAGAGATTTCACTGCGTTTGGCCAGAGGATGGCCTTTCCACATATAGACATAGATGCTGCATTCCAGCAGCGGATGAAATTCCAGGTCAAATTCATGGAACAGTTTGGTGAGTACGTTCCGGTTGAACTCATTAATATAGAGAATTCCGATCTCGCTCTTGAAATTTTTTACATTTTCAATGATATCGTAAGTGCGGGTCTCGGATACGGAAAATTCATATTTATCCATGCCAAACTGTTTGACCATTTCAACAAAAGCGTTGACAGCAAAGGTGTAATGCTGCATGGAGACGCTGAATCTCTTTTTGGGAGCAACCTTAGAGATATACTTGGATTCCATCAGCTCGTACTGTTCGACCACCTGTCTGGCATATCCCATAAATTCATCGCCTTCGGGCGTTAGAGAAATGCCGCGGTTGGTGCGTCGGAACAGTACCACGCCGATCTCGTCCTCCAGCTCGCGGATTGCGGTGGAGAGACTGGGCTGTGAGATAAAGAGAGAACGGGCCGCCTCATTCATAGAGGAAGCACCGGCTACGGTGATTGCGTAGCGCAGCTGGGTCAGTGTCATGGATAATCTCCTTTCGTCAGATCCAAATCGGGCGCATGCGAGACTTAATGCACATCCCGCAGTAAGAATGATGAGACATTCGTGAATGGTTGCGCTTTGCCACTGATAGAAGTGGAAGCATTTTGAACTGAGATAAATGATTCGAATACAGCACTATTTATAGCATATCCTGACCGGTGTGTCAAAATTGCAATTTCCACTTGACAATATATTAATAATGCAATATCATTATGTCATAACAAAGCGACGTAGTACAGACAGTACGAGACAAAGCAGTAGAAAGAAAACGAAAATAAAGGAAGGATACAGTATGAATAAGTACGAAAAAGCCACACAGCCTACGATTTATTTCATCGGCGTGACAACAGGAAAATCTTCCATTATGAAGGTATTCCCGAGATGGGCAAAAGCACTGGAGCTGAAAGATGCCGTGATCAAAGGCATTGATTTCAAACCCCACGCTGAGCCGGAAGCATACCGTGAGGCAGTTCAGTTTATCAAAGAAGATCCGCTTTCATTGGGAGCACTGGTAACGACACATAAGATTGATCTGTATAACAGCTGCAAAGATCTGTTTGATTATATTGATCCGTTTGCAAAACAGCTGGGTGAGATTTCCTGTATTTCCAAACTGGACGGAAGTTTCCGCGCACATGCGAAGGATCCGATTTCCAGCGGCCTGGCTCTGGAAGCATTTGTACCGGAGAATTACTGGAAAGATAACGGCGGAGAGGTTCTGTTGCTTGGCGCAGGCGGAGCATCCCTGGCAATGTCAGTATATCTGACACAGAAGAAATTTGGTGATAATGTACCAAAGAAGATTACCATCGCAAATCGTTCTCTGCCCAGACTGCAGGAAGCTAAGAGAATCCTTGAAAATCTCAACGAAAAGACCAAATTTGAGTTCGTTCTGAATCCGGTTCCGGAAGAAAATGACAAGACTTTATCCCAGCTGCCGCCTCATTCACTGGTTGTCAATGCGACGGGTCTTGGAAAAGACGGTCCCGGAAGCCCCATCACAAATGCGGCGCAGTTCCCGCAGGACAGCCTTGTATGGGAGATCAACTATCGCGGTGACCTGGTATTCAAGGATCAGGCAAATGCACAGAAAGAAGCAAAAAATCTGCATGTGGAAGATGGCTGGATTTACTTTATTCATGGCTGGACCCAGGTGGTTTCAGAAGTGTTCCATACTCCGATCGTCGGAGAAACTCTGGATCGCATGAGCGAGATCGCAAAAGGCTGATGTCAGGATGTGTGGACTGATATGCAGTTCACAGAAGCAGATAGTATCATATTTTAGTAAATAAGTGAACATTTCATGGTTGGAACAAAAGTGTGCCTTGTACACTCCTGCGAATTACAACTTTAGCAGCACAACTTTTGTTCTGCGCGCGAGCGGGCTGCGTATGCAGCATATTTCTTTTCTGCGAGCTGCGCATCCGGCTGGTGGCCGGCAGCTGACAGATACCCCGCAGAGCCACAGCTGGTCTGCGGGGATTTGTTTTGGCGGGATCTTGCACAGTGAAAAAATTATGTTATAATACAGTAATATTGCAACATCAGATGTGAAGCGTGCAGGGAAACCATGTCAGGCAGATGTATGATGTGCGCTTCACGGTAAGAATACCGGGGTATTTTTGGAGTTAAGTGGGGTGAAATATGTTTCTGGAAAATAAAGAACTGGATAAGAGCGTTCCGATACCACTGTATTTTCAGTTGAAAAAACTGATCGTAGATGAGATTAAGAGTAAAAATTATGAGGTGGACAGTCTGATTCCCACCGAGAAAGAACTGAGTGATCAGTTTAATATCAGCAGAACAACCGTGAGACAGGCGATTACGGAGCTGGTGCAGGAAGGATGGCTGTACCGGATCAAGAGCAAGGGGACATTTATTGCAAGGCAGAAGCTTCCGCAGGATTTTCTTCAGCGTCTGGAGACGTTTGGAGATCAGATGGAACGTCTGGGTGTGAAGGCCAGCACAAAAGTGGTGGAGTTTAAGGTGGAACAGGCATCCGGTGAGGTGGCAGAGAATCTGGAGATTGAAGAGGGGAGCAAGGTGATTTATCTGTTCCGTTATCGGTTCGGGGATAATGATCCGGTAGTGACAGTAGCCACGTATCTGCCCTATGACAGATGCTCGTTTCTGATGGATTATGATTTTGAGAAAAGTTCTTTGTATGATTGTTTGGCGACTCACAGGGAAACCAGGATTTACGGGGCTCACCGTTTGGTAGAGGCGGTGGAAGCCAATGCAGCAGATGAAAAATATCTGGATATTAAAAAGGGCGCGCCGGTGCAGCTGGTACATACCGTGGGATTTACCGATGAGGGAGTGCCGCTGGAGTATTCCATTGCCAGGTACCGCGGTGATATGAGCCGGTTCCAGACTACGGTATATATGGTTCCGGAAAAGAGCCGAAAAAATAAGTGAAGAACATTAGTGATATAGAAAAGGATGCGGGAAATCATCAGATGATGAACCGGCATCCTTTTTCTGTCATGGAAAATTACAATTTCCTATAGTGTAAGCCTCCGGCAAGATGTGCATTTAATTTATCAGGCTGGAGAGCTCTCTGGCAGTTACTTTGGCAGGAGTTATCTCACGGATAATGGTTCCGTGCTGAAGAATGTAAATCCGGTCGCACATTCCCAGTGCTTCATTGATATCTGAGGTAAAGAGCAGGATGCCTCTGCTGCTGCGGGAAAGCTCTGTCATGATATTGTAGATCTGGGTTTTTCCGGCGCAGTCGATCCCCTTGGTGGGTTCATCAAAGAGCAGCAGCTGGGTTCCGGAGATAATTGATTTGGCAATTGCTACTTTCTTCTGAGTGCTGCTGTTGAGATTCTGGATTTTTTCATGTTTCCGTTCCGGATCAATTCCCAGTTTTTCCAGGAAGGTAGTCGTGTAGTAGTCTGATTTGGACGAGGAAATCAGAAACGGGAGTCTGGATGGCGCGAGTCGGTAGCTGCCAAGCATGATATTGTCCTCAATATTCATGGCAGGCAGAAGACCGTGATACAGAGTATCGTCGGAAATCAGTGCAATTCCGTGTTTTCTGGCATCAAAAGAAGAAATATGCGGGATCGGAATATTATTCAGCAGGATCTCATCGCAGCTGATCCGGTACATACCGGAAATCGCTTTGGCCAGCGTTGTGCGTCCGGATCCGTTGGCACCGAGTATCCCGATAATTTCACCTGCACGGACATCCAGAGAAATATGCTTCAGGATTGTCCCGCAGCAAAGATTGCGGCATTGATACAGCATTGGGCCGATTTGGGTGCGAAGCTTCGGGTACGGAATGGTGTGCAGATCATCGGCAGAGATTGAGGCTGCCTTCAGCCGGGAAGAGAGCATACCGTCCCGGATCAGACAGACACTGTCCGTCAGAGTCTGCAGCTGGCGCAGATTCTGGGAGGCGATCAGAAAACTGCATCCGGACTGGGACATATGCCGGACCAGACCGGCGAATTCCCGGTTTTCTTTTTCGTTGAATGAAAAAAAGAAATCATCAATCAGAATAATTTTTGCGCCGTAGGCTGCTGCCCGCAGCAGCAGAAGAAGCTGTTTTTCCAGTGTGGACAGTGAGGATACAGGTTTGCAAAGATCCACAGAACAGTCATACTGTTCCATCAGGCGCAGAGCAGCAGCTTTTGTGTCAGATTTTCTGTAAGAGGGGCCGGAATGGAGGCGGGAGTAGGATCCCAGAAAAATATTTTCAGCGATGGACAGATTGCCCAGAATCTGCTCCGGACAGAGAAGAGCCATGATTCCGGCTTCTGCCGCCTGGTGAGGAGTGCGGATCGTCCGGGGCTGTCCGTTCACCAGAAAAGTACCGGAGGAAGGGACAAGATTGCCGGAGAGCGCACGGATCAAAGATGACTTGGAGGAAGCATTGCTGCCGTAAATTCCAAGGATCTCTCCCCGATGCAGCTTGAGCGAAATGTGTTTCAGAATATACTGGCTGTCAATTGTTTTATTCAGATCCTGGACTTCAAATAAAATATCATTCATACGGGCTTCTCTGTGCTTTCTCTGATCAGTTCAGATCAAAATTGTAGGTAGTAAACACTTTGATATTGTGTTCGGCAAAATAGTTCATATAGTCTTCCGGCATTTTTTCATCAGACACAATAATATGAGCCTCATCCAGACCGGCGACAGGATAAAACGCGTTTTTGTTAAAGACATCGCTGGGAGCAATGATGATTTTCTGATCCGCCTGTTTCCAGACGGAACGGTAGATGCCGCAGGAGTCGGAGTCCCGCATCATAAAGCCGGAGGAAAATTTCAGCGCATCTACGCCGAAAATCGCCTTGTCATAATGGATCGTCTCAAGAAACGTCCGGCACTGTTCACCCTTGAGCAGGCAGGTGTCGC
>CAKRNX010000090.1 GCA_934371475.1 uncultured Lachnospiraceae bacterium | reverse complement strand
TCCTGTGAAATAAAAGCCTCCGGCAGGGTGCACATTGTCCGGTGGACAATGGTTTTGCGCCGACCGAAACGGAGTGTAGACTGCGCAGCTCGCAGAGAAGAAACCTGCTCGCGCGCGGAACAAAAGCTGTGCTGCCAAAGCACAGTAGCCCGCGGGGTGTGCGAAGCACACTTCTGTTCTGTATTGCCATTCGGATCACATCAGCCCCTTTTTTGACGACTCATCTGGCGGTAGTCTCCGGCAGTCATGCCGCAATGACGTCGGAAACTCTGAGAGAGATAGCTCTGGGAGGAAAATCCTGTGAGCGCAGCGATGTCGGAGATTCCGTAGTCGGTATTTTCCAGCAGCTCCTTACACACATCGATCCGGCGGCGGTTCAGGTAATTGATGGGAGATACACCATAATAACGGGCAAACTCATGGCTTAGATAGTACTTGTTCAGGTGACTGATGCCGGACAACGTATCGAGCGTGATGGCTTCACTGTAATTGGAATCAATGTAGCGTTTGAGCTGTGCACATTCTCTGCTGGGATGCTGGGTCGGGATCACGGTAAAGGCAGAGTCTGTCAGCCGGCGCAGCTGAATAATGAGAATGTCGAGCATATGGCGGCAGACATCATCATATCCTTCTGACCGGGCATCCAATTCCTCAAAAAGAGTATGAAAATAGAACAGAAGATCTGTCATTCTTTCACGGCAGTTAAAAATATGAAACTGGCGGCGGTCATGGAAAGAAAAACAAATGCCGTCCACGCTGAGCGTAAAATAACTCAGGGGCGGCGTGCCAGTAGAAATTTCCGTGTGACTGATATGAGGATTGATAATAATCAGATCGTCCTTAGCAATCGGAAAGACTTCGTCCTCAATCAAAAACTGTCCCTGTCCGTCCCGTACATAAAAGAGCTCCGTGAAGGTGTGGGTGTGGGGGATACTGGGCCAGTCCCCCTCATACCGTGAGGATGAGGCGGAAAGCAGCGTAACCTCCGAAGATATAGTGGGTTCTGCGGTAAAACGAAGAGACTGTGTGCTCATGGCGCTCCTTTCGGAAATATCAGTGTAAAAATCGGTTCGGGAAAGACCGAAACTTTTGACGCTGTAATCAAAATACATAAAAAATAATATAAAAATAAAATAAAAAACGACATTATCGCGAAAAAACACAAAAAGTAAATGTGTAAATTGATTAAATATATCATAACACAAATATTGTTTTTGAGCAATATATATAAAAAACAAAGCAACAAGCAGATTGAAAAGGAGCATAAAAAAAAGTATCCTTTAACTATAGAAAACGGAACCGAAAGATTTAACTGAATAAAGGAGGATACACAAATGAACAGAAAGAAAATCGTGAGTCTGCTTCTGGCAGCAGTGACCGCAGGAACTATGATGGCAGGATCGGCAATGACTGTGGCAGCCGCAGAAGGAGATCAGACGCTGACAGTATGGTGCTGGGATCCCACATTCAATATTTATGCAATGCAGCAGGCAGAAAAAGCATATCAGAAGGATCATCCGGACTTCAAACTGGATATTCAGGAAAATGTATACAAAGATATTGAAAGAAATCTGGTAACAGCGGCAAATTCAAACGATTACAGTACATTACCGGATATCTTCCTGATGCAGGATTATTCCTTCCATAAAAATGTGACTTATTTCCCGGGCATCTTTACGGAGCTGGATGATTCGGGGATACCGCTGGATCAGTTCTCGGCAGGAAAGCTGGCTGACTCTACGGTAAACGGTATCCATTACGGTGTTCCTTTTGATAATGGAGCTACGATCATGGCAATCCGATCCGATATGGTAGAAGAGGCAGGACTTGCGGTAGAAGATTTCAAGGATATCACATGGTCCAGGTTTATGGAACTGGCTGCAATCGTGCAGGAGAAAACGGGGGTTCCGATGCTGACTACATCCGGCGGATCCGAGCTGGTGCTGGAGATGCTCCAGTCCGCGGGTGTTTCTCCGATCGTAGACGGTGAAGTGCAGATTGCAGGCAATGAAGTGCTGGCGAAAGCGGTAGAGACCTATGCACAGCTGGTAAATGACGGATATATGAGAGAGTATACCGACTGGGATAAATATATTGGTTCTATGAATAACGGGGAAGCAGCAGGAGTGATCAATGGATGCTGGATCATGGCTGCGATCCAGGGTGCTGAGGATCAGGCAGGAAAATGGGCGATCGTGAATATGCCCGCACTGGATGATGTGGAAGGCGCAACCAACTATGCAAACTGTGGCGGCGCAAGCTGGGCAGTATCTTCCAACTGCAAAAATACAGAGCTGGCTTTTGATTTCCTCAGTTCTACGTTCGGAGCAGATGTGGATCTGTACGATGATCTTCTGGTAAACGCAGGCGCAATCGCCAGCTATCTGCCGGCAGCTGAGTCAAGTGTATATCAGGAAGGTGCTGATTTCTACGGCGGACAGAAAGTATATCAGGATATCGTATCATTTGCCAGCCAGGTTCCCGCATTTGACTGCGGTGCTTACTATTCTGATATCAGAAGCGCCCTGACAGACGTAGTGACCAATGTGGTACAGAACGGAGCAGATGTGGATGCAGAACTGGAAAGCGCACAGGAAGCGGTTGAGTTCAGTATTGAAGGATAAATAACAGTAGATTTCAAGGCTGCTGCAAAATACGCCGGTGATTTTGCGGCGGCCCTGTTTTTTGGGAGGCAATCAATGAAAATAACAGGAAAAAAGATGAGTAATGAGCGGAAGCATAACCTGACCGGGTGGGCGTTTCTGCTTCCGGCAGCTCTCCTGATTTTTATATTCTGCTTTTATCCCATGTTTCAGGCCATTCTTCTTTCTTTTCGAAAAGGAATCGGAGCGGCTGAGACCTGGGCTAATTTTGATAATTATGCCAGGATGCTGAGGGATAAGACATTCCAGCAGTGTCTGTTTAATACGGTATTTTACTTTATCATCCAGGTGCCGATTATGCTGGTGCTGGCGCTGATTCTTGCGCAGCTGCTGAATGATTCCAGAATCCGCTGCAAGGGTTTATTTAGGACGATGATTTTTCTTCCCTGTGCGACGTCTCTGGTATCCTATTCGATGATTTTCAAGTCGCTGTTTGCTACGGACGGATTTGTCAACATGGTGATTGGATGGTTCGGGATGCAGCCAATAGACTGGTTCCAGAATACCTGGGCAGCCCGCTGTGTTATTATCATAGCGCTGATCTGGCGTTGGACCGGCTATAATATGGTTTTTTATCTGGCAGGGCTGCAGAATATTGATCAGTCCATCTATGAGGCAAGCCGGATTGACGGGGCATCCGGATTCCAGCAGTTCTGGAAGATCACGGTGCCGCTGCTCAAGCCTACGATCCTGGTGACAGCGATTATGTCCACGTCAGGTACACTGCAGCTGTTTGATGAGTCAGTAAATCTGACAGCCGGAGGCCCTGGCAAGTCTACGATGACGCTGGCTCATTATATTTACAATATGTCCTTTGAAGAAACGCCGAAATTCAATTATGCGGCAGCTTTGTCAGTGTTTATTCTGATATCGGTAGCCGTGCTGTCGGCAATTCAGATGAAAGTAGGTGACAGCCGTGAGTAAAATAAAGCTGGGAATTTCTTATCTGATACTGATCTGCGCCAGCGTGCTGTCAGTATTTCCTCTGTACTATATGGCATCGGGCGCGACAAATAAGAGCATCGATATCGTGAGGGGCAGGCTGATCCCCGGAGGATATCTGGCAGAGAATTTTAAAAGTCTGATTGAGAATCAAAATCTGGGTCTGGCTATGTTTAATTCTTTCCGGAACGCGATCGTGATCACGTTTCTGACGCTGCTGATCTGTTCTATTGCAGGGTACGGATTTGAAATTTACCATGATAAAGGCAAAGATTTTTTGATGAGGATCCTGCTGCTGGCTATGATGTTGCCGTTTGTGGCGCTGATGATCCCACTGTTCAAGATGTTTTCACGCATCGGACTGGTCAATAGCTGGATTGCGCTGGTGCTTCCGTCCATCTCTACACCGTTTATGATCATGCTGTTCCGGCAGGCCTCCAGGTCATTTCCGACAGATATCATTGAAGCGGCAAGAATGGAAGGGATGAGCGAGATCGGGATTTTCTTTCATATGTATGTGCCGATTATGAAATCTACGTACGGTGCGGCAACGACAGTGACATTTATGAATGCCTGGAACAATTACCTATGGCCGAAAGTAATTCTTCAGAGAGGCGATGCGATCACTATGCCGATGCTGGTGGCCAACTTAAAGAGCGGATACAGTGTAGATTACGGTATGCTGATGCTGGGAGTTCTGATCTGTACACTGCCCACAGCCATTATTTTCTTCTTCCTGCAGAAGAGTTTTTCCGACGGCCTGACAGGAGCTGTAAAATAGTTCAATGGGAAGAAAACTGAAAGGATACTGTCTGGACGAAAATCAGGAAAATTATGCGCTGGCCTGTCTGGAGTTTGCCGCCAGGTTGGGACAGCGTCTGATACCGTCCGACGAACTGACGGAGAACGGGGGAGAGCAGACAGAAGACAAAATGCAGGAAAAAGAGCTGTCTGCGGAGAATGAGATATCATGGGATGAACTGGCTGCTGCACTGGAACAGCGCAGGCTGGCAGAAAATGAAAGGCGGGAGTGTTTGATAAAAGAAGGACACAGAGTGTACGGTCCGGTTAGTTTTTCAAAGCCTGCCTATCTTCAGTATGAGCTGACCAGATACCGGCTGGACTTTGTGACAGAAAGCGGGGCATCGGGTCAGAATTATCCGTACAGGGAGGTGACAGAAGCGGAGAAAAGACGGTTTTACCGGGAACATCCGCAGCTGTTCACCAGATATGCGGGCGATCGTTTCTCTTATCATGAGACAGAGATGATCATAGAAAAATGGATCAGGGAGATGGAGTATGAACAGAACATCCGTGACATATTATGTCAGCGCCGCGAAGGGCGATGATCAGAACAGCGGAACGGCGCGGGATGTTCCGTTCCGGACACTGAACAGGATCAACGGGATCCGGCTTCTGCCGGGGGATCGTGTGCTTCTGGAGCGCGGCTCTGTGTTTCATAGTCAGTTTCTGCGGATAGAGAGCAGCGGGACAGAAGGGCAGATGATAGAGATCGGCGCATATGGAGAAGGGGAGCTTCCGTGTATTGACGCAGACGGAACAGGAATATGGCATCAGGATTACGGGACTGAGCTGGATTCACCGGCTCATGTGTACCGTGGGAATGTATCCTCAGCGCTGCTGCTTTATGATGCGGCATATATTGCGGTGAGGGATCTGGAACTGACAAACCGTCATCCGGAATGTTCGCCGGAGGAATATTTCAGGGCGGATAAGATGGATCGGACCGGCGTAGCTGTGGTGGCCAGAAACAGAGGAACTCTCAGACAGATTGTACTGCAGGGGCTGATGATCCATGATGTGAATGGAAACGTATATAACAAGCACATGAACAACGGCGGTATTTACATGACGGCGCTGAAGCCGGACAGAGAAGAACTGACCGGTCCCGCCCGCTTTGACGGGGTGACGGTGGAGAACTGTTTTGTCTGGCGTGTAAGCCGCTGGGGAATTGCAGTGGGATATACATATCATCATGGAATGTTTGCCGATGCACATCTGGAAGAAGAGATGTTTCAACAATACGGCCATGAACACATTGTGCTGCGCGGGAATTATGTGAAGGATGCGGGAGGGGATGCCATCACTCCCATGTATGCGCTGCGTCCGCTGGTAGAACATAACATGGCGGATTCCTGTGCGCGGGAGATGAATGATGAGTTTTACAGGGAACCGGGAGAACGGATGGGAAAAGTAGCCGCGGGTATCTGGCCGTGGAAATGCAAGGACGCTCTGTTCCGGTTCAATGAAGTGACGGATATGCGTCTGAATCAGGATGGAATGGCATATGACGCTGACTCTGGGGACGGCACGGTATATGAGCAGAATTTCAGCCGCCAGAATGAGGGCGGATGTGTCATGTTCTGCTTGGAGCAGGCGGTAAACAGCTGTTTCCGGAACAATGTCAGCTATGATGATCTTGGCGGTATTTTGAGTCCGGCCGGAAACCCGGATGCAGTGGTAGAGAATAATGAATTTTATGTAAGACCCGGAGTACCGCTGTTTCGGGAGAGGATGAGCAGCGGTGTTGTGACCATGCATAAGAATCACTTTTTTATGTTATAGAAAATTACGAGAATTTCCTATAACATAAGCCTCCGGCAGGGCGCACATTGTCCGGTGGACAATGGCTTTGCGCCGACCGAAACGGAGTGCAGACTGCGCAGCTCGCAGAGCAGAGTTCCGACAGGCTTACGTGAGTACAGGAAACATACGGCAGATAAAAGGTAAGATCCGGCAGGAAAACAGCTGCAAGTCTGCTTTGAGCAGAAATGCAGAAAGCATTGCGGGATAGAAAAAGAGGAGAGTGGAGGTAGGAGATGGAAAACCAGAAAGGCCGCGTAACAATTCCGACAGATCTTGATGTGATCAGAGAGACGCTTGAGATTATGGATGAGTGGGGCGCAGATGCGATCCGTGACTGTGATGGAACAGAGTTCCCGCAGGAACTCAAAGATACGGGGGCAAAGATTTACGCTACCTATTATACGACCAGGAAAGACAATGAATGGGCGAGATCCCATCCGGAAGAGATACAGCAGATGTATATCATGACATCGTTTCATACAGCAGTCAGTGATCAGCTGGAGATTCATCTGATGGATCATCTCTACCCGGATATGCTGCAGGTTAATAACAGGGATGATATCACACGGTGGTGGGAAGTGATGGACCGCACGATGGGCGAACCTGTTCCCTGTGAATGCTGGACTTACGATCAGGATACGGGAAATGTGGTGATAGACCCGGCGAGGCCGTTCCATGAATATACGGTAAGTTTCCTTGCCTACATTATGTGGGATCCGGTTCATATGTACAATGCAGTGGTCAATGAATGGAAGGATGTGGAGCCGCAGATTACGTTTGATGTGCGTCAGCCGCAGACGAGAGTCCATTCTATGGAGCGGTTGCGCCGTTTTCTTGATACGCATCCATACGTGGATGTGGTGCGCTTTACGACATTTTTCCATCAGTTTACGCTGATTTTTGATGAGCTGGCGAGAGAAAAATATGTGGACTGGTATGGTTATTCCGCCTCTGTTAGTCCCTATATTCTGGAGCAGTTTGAGCAGGAGGCAGGCTATGCGTTCCGGCCGGAATATATCATTGATCAGGGTTATATGAATAATACGTACCGTATTCCGTCCAGGGAGTTTCGGGATTTTCAGGCATTCCAGCGCAGAGAGGTGGCAAAGCTGGCGAAAGAGATGGTGAAGATTGTCCATGAATACGGAAAAGAAGCCATGATGTTTATGGGAGACCACTGGATCGGTATGGAGCCTTTCATGGAAGAGTTTGCCGATATCGGGTTGGATGCCATCGTGGGAAGCGTGGGAAACGGTGCGACTCTGCGGCTGTTTAGCGATATCAGACATATAAAGTATACGGAGGGGCGTTTTTTGCCCTACTTTTTCCCGGATACCTTCTGTGAAGGTGGAGATCCGGTGAAGGAGGCCAAGACAAACTGGGTGACAGCCAGAAGAGCGATCCTTCGCAGCCCTATTCAGCGGATCGGGTACGGCGGATATCTGAAGCTGGCGATCCGGTTCCCGGATTTTGTGGAGTATATCCGCTCCGTATGCCAGGAATTTCGCACGCTTTATGAGAATATTCAGGGGACAACGCCCTACTGCGTGAAAAAAGTGGCAGTGCTTAACTGCTGGGGAAAGATGCGTTCCTGGGGCAACCATATGGTGCATCATGCAATCTATTACAAGCAGAACTATTCCTACTTCGGCATTATAGAGGCGCTCAGCGGCGCACCGTTTGATGTGTCTTTCATCAGTTTTGACGATATCAGAGAAAATCAGAAACTGCTGGAACAGTTTGATGTGGTGATCAATGTGGGAGATGCGGATACGGCTCAGGGCGGCGGTGAAAACTGGGCGGATGAGATAATCCTTACGGCAGTCAGAAAATTTGTCTATCAGGGCGGCGGACTGATCGGAGTGGGAGAACCGGCTGCCCATCAGTGGCAGGGCAAATTTTTCCAGCTTGACGATGTGCTGGGCGTGGAAGAGGAGCGAGGTTTTAATCTGAATACGGATAAGTATAACTGGGAAGAACACAGGGATCATTTTATTCTGAAGGACTGCGGCGGTGAGATAGATTTCGGGGAGGGAAAGAAGAATGTGTTTGCTCTTCCGGGAACAGAGATTCTGGTACAGAAAAATCAGGAAGTACAGATGGCAGTGAAATGTTTTGGAGAAGGACGGGGAGTCTATATCAGCGGTCTGCCATACAGTTTTGAGAACAGCCGGATCTTTTACCGTGCGGTGCTGTGGGCTGCATCTGCAGAGGATGATCTGTACCGGTGGTTTTCTGATAACTACAATGTGGAAGTTCACGCCTATGTGAAAAATAAAAAATTCTGCGTTGTTAATAATACATATGAACCGCAGGATACCAAAGTGTACCGGGATGACGGAAGCAGCTTCCCGCTTCATTTGGAAGCTAATGAGATCCGCTGGTATACGCTGTAATGATTAAATAAAGAAGTCCCTGCCTGCTGTCTGAAAAAGATAAGACAGCAGGCAGGGACTTCTATGTATGTGTTTTATTCATTCGGCAGCTGAGAAGTGCAGTGCGGACAGCGGCTGGCCTTGATGTCGATTTCGCTCATGCAGAAAGGACAGATCTTGGTGACGGGCGCTGCCGGTTCTTCCTTTTTGGCTCCCAGGGAGGTAAGCT
>CAKRNX010000089.1 GCA_934371475.1 uncultured Lachnospiraceae bacterium | reverse complement strand
TGAGCTGGAGGCTGGAGATTATGTGGTCCGTGTGGGGGACAGCTCCAGAAATACGGAGGCGGCGGCGGTGATTCGCCTGGACCAGACCGTGATCACAGAACAGCTGAGCAATCAGCTGGAGATCGATCATGAGATAGAAGTGCTCTCAAAAGGGGACACAGAACCGTATACGTATGACGGCGAGGCAGACGAGATTGCGGCAGCACCGGTCGTTGAGCTGGCGGCTGACACAATTACAACGCAGGATCACGCTTCGCCGTATGACGACGAGCAGGTGACGGCTTACGTATCGGACACGACGGAGCAGCAGTATCTGGCACAGAATCTTGACTATACGCCGCATAACAAATATCACGGCCACGGAGACTATGAGGAAAAAGTGGAGACACTGAAAGGAGACTTCAGCGATGCGACACTCAAGGATGTCTATGACGGCACGGTGACGATGGAAGAATTTGTATCGGGACTGACGGTCAGCGAGATGGCAGATTTTGTAATCGGAGGCAACAAGCTTCCGAGCGCATCCGGACAGTCAGCGGGAGCCACTTCTGAAAATCTGATCAGGATGGATGACAGATCCATGAGACTTGCGCTGAAAAATACTGTGCAGGGGGCGGCTGGTGAAACGGCGGCGCTCTACATCGGGGATAAGCTGATCCCGAATATTGTGCTGGCCGACGGCCCGGCGGGGCTGCGGCTCAAGCAGGAATATCAGGGAGAAGACGGACGGGAATATTATCAGTTCTGCACGGCCTGGCCCATCGGCACGATGCTGGCTTCCTCCTGGGATACGGAAGTGGTGAAAGAAGTATCGGTGGCTTTCGGAGAGGAACTGAAAGAATTTGGAGTGACGGTCCTTCTGGCGCCCGGTATGAACATTCACAGAAATGCGCTGTGCGGCCGAAATTTTGAGTATTTTTCAGAAGATCCGTGGCTGACAGGAATTATGGGGATGGCAGAGACCGTCGGAATGCAGTCCAATCCGGGCATTGGCGTGTGCATCAAGCACTTTGCGGCCAACAGCCAGGAGAGCAACCGGCGCGCGCAGAACAGTACGGTTGATGAGCGGACGCTGAGAGAGATTTATATGAAAGGATTCGAGATCACGGTAAAAGGTTCTCAGCCGATGAGCCTGATGTCGTCCTATAACCTGCTCAACGGTATCCCGACAGGAGATGACTACGATCTGCTGACAGATGTGCTGCGCGGCGAGTGGGGTTTTGACGGTCTGGTCATGACAGACTGGGGCGGCGGAAAATCGACGCCGTCGATCTCCATGCATGCGGGAAATGATCTGATTATGGCCGGAAAATATGTGGAAGATATCACAGTGCGCGGATTTGCAGATGAAGAGCCGATATTTGGCGAGGACGACACCTACCCGGAGGTTTCGGTCACAGAAGGATGGTTTGAATCGGAGACCACCACGTCCTGGGGAGAATTTGTGCTGGATGCGGCAGGCGATACGCAGATTGTCAAGACTGTGCCCACAGAAGTTTATAATGAGGCAGAGCGCAGCAGTATCAATGAGAACGGAGAAGCGGTAAACGTAAAAGTATCAGAACTGCTCAAGGAGCTGGGCAATGCGGTGACGCTGGAGCAGAGCGGTGACACTACTACGATTACATATCACGGATATTATAAAGATAATAATATTACGCTGGGTGATCTGCAGAAGAGTGTGATCCGGATCCTGGATACGATCATGCAGTCCAATCAGTTTGCGGATATGTTTTCGGACGTGAAAGCGCCTTTGTATACCGAGAGCCGCAGGGATATGCTGGTATCCTACGGGACGGTAGAGAAATCAGAAGTGCAGTGACAGGAGATTTCGTGTCATCATAGCAAAAGCTGCCGGGTTCATCATCGGAAACAGATGATGAACCCGGCAGCTTTTCGCAGGTAGAATTTGTTATTCTATTTATTGGGATTTTCCACTCCGGGTGCTTCATAGTAAGGATGATAATTCACTTTGTCCGCGGGAAGGGCAATTCCGTCTCCTTCCGGATTATCCGGGTTAAAATCATAACTGTTCGGGGCAGCCCAGAGAACCCAGTGTGCATCCGGATACATTTCCTGCAGCTGATCAGAGAAAGTAGCTCCCCATTTCAGCACATCATCGTTGGAGGCATCCGCTTCTACGGGTGTTCCATCTGTATACCACAGGTTCGTATCGCCGTTGAAATAGATTTTTTTCATCAGTTCATATGCAACCGGATCATAGCGGTAAAGCTCCTCACGGGTATTGATGGGGGAAAGTGTACCGTCCCAGGTGCCGCTTGCCGATTCACGCATGGTGCCATGCCAGATATTGCTGAGAGTTGCAAAATATTCCGCACGGTTGCTTCCGGCATAGGTTGCTTCCGGCCAGCGGGTTGAACCGTCAGTTCGGTCGTAGTCTCTTCCTTCGTATACCGCACCGATCTCATCGTAAAGTTCCGGCAGATATACTTCCATGGAACTTTCAATTGTATGGGCGAATTCATGTCCCAGAATAAATTCGCCTTTGTAACGGGTAAATGCAAGGTCACGGCAGAGGTTCGCTTCTGTTGTCTGGCAGATGCCGCCGCCAAATCCTTCTACATACAGGTAATACATATACAGGTCATTATCGTAGGCAAAGCGAAGATCCGGCTGCTGATATGCATGATGTCCATAGGCAATGATCTGAGCACCGCGGTTTGTCTTTACCATTCCGTCTGCGATTTTCTGCCCGATGTTGTCAGTCTCATTGGAAAGAATGACATCAATATACGCACCGGCCAGCTCCAGAGAGGAACGCTTTACATCATTATCCGCATAAATGTATACACCGGCTTTCTCACTGCGGTATGCCTGTCCGAGATAGGGCTTGAACACCACTTCTTCTGTTATTTCGCCCAACGCATTGTCCGCCCAGTCACAGATCTTATCACCGTTGTTTACCAGCTTTACGGTCAGTGTTCCGTCAATGCCGGCACCGCGCTCGGAGATCAGTTTCTCTACGTCGATATATTCGCCCTTTTCCAGAGCCGTTTCACTGACCGTTACTTCCGGATCATTTTTTAACCACTCTCCGGCATTGTTCAGATCATTTTCCGTAAAGCCCATAATACTGGAACCGATGGATCCGTTGCTGACATTCACTTCTGACTCGTAATCGCCAAGCTGCAATGTCAGTGTTTTCCACTGATACCTCTGGCAGATCAGAGCTGTTTCACCGGTACCGTCTCCGGTGAAATGAATGATTTCGCCGTCCTTCTCCCAGTCCACTTCCCAGTTTGCGGCGGTGCGGAGTTCATCCAGGTCGCGGACCTCGCGGTTGAATACCAGCTCTACCTGGTTTGCTGAAATCAGATTTGTCTCTACAATCGTCAGAGGTTCATACGGTTCTCCGTTTATATCATAGTTGTCCACCTGATTATGTTTATACCAGGGCTGATTGATACGGATCTGTGAGTCCACGGAAGTGTTGCACTGGTCCGCGGTTCCGCAGAAATATTTGTATTCCGTGTAAATTTCTACCATGACCTGATAGAGATCCGGATCATACTGCTGCATTTCCGCACGGGTGTTTACGGGGAAGGTTTCATTCTGCCAGCTTCCATCTTCCGATTCGGGAATTGTTTCAAACCACACCATTGTGCCATAAGTGAAATAGCTCTCCGCATCTTCCATCATAGCCGTGCCGGGCCAGAGATTCTCTGACTTTGCTGCCGCATAGGCATCTTCCAGGTGTTTGACGTAATTATAGGTATCCGGGTCATCATTGATGCTCAGCGGATAATTTTCCCAGCCGGGAGTGACACCGATCTCCCAGAATAACTGGGCAAAATCATGTATCATCTCAAAACGGTCGCTCTTTTCACGCATCATTTCGCCGGTGGAATCCTGACGCATTACATCGTCTGCCGTTGTCACAATGATGGGTTTTTCCTTTGTACCGGGAATGGTGCGCCTCGTTGCCGCATCGTCCGCATTGTACAGTTCCCGGTATTCCGGGGCCATATAGACAGACTGGTCAGAACCGACAACCACGATCTCCATACCGTTCTCATGGGCGGCAAGTCCGGTATAATCGGACTGCCCCAGGATCTGATACAGGCCGCCCTGACAGTAGTCCAGAACATAATTATAATCATAAGTATCATTTAGACCGGAATTTTCATTGCCGCGAACCGGGATAAATACATTGCGGAGAACCCTTTCTTCTGTATAGAAAGGCACATATTCCGCGGTTTCTGTTTTTCCGCTGATTGTCACAGAGATTTTTGCCGTTTCCGGATCCGGAACAGCTTCTTTCAGCCGGAGGTTCAGCATTCCGTCAAACCAGGAAAGATACTCGTACGGGACGTCCGCGCCATCCACCTGGACTTTGATTTCTGTTTCCGCAGCTTCCTGGTTCACAGCTTCCGGTGTCCCGATCTCGATTTCCCTGTCGGTAATCAGATGCACATAGTCGGCCTGAATGGTTCCTTCTGTCGTTGTTTCTGAGGCGGCAGAGGAAGATTCGGCAGATAAGTCGGATCCATATCCTGTCAGCGAGAGCCCCATACAAAACATAGCAATCAACAACACTACTTTTTTCTTTTTCATCCATTGTCCTCCTCAATAATTTCTGTTATTTTGAGGATTTTAGCAAATATTTTTGGATTATGTCTAGGCGTAAACGATCAAAAATCTTGCAGAAACGCTCCATTTCTGCTTTTTTCTGCCGATTTGCTCTTTCTGTTGACTTTTTCATGCAATATGATAGCATAAAATCATTAAAATTTTTCGAAAACCCATTTCCGGGCAGAGAGCTGCAGCAATTGTTTTCAATACCCGCATGTCGTGATGCGTTAAATAAAATAAAGTAAAATAAGGAGGAACACAGATGGCTCCGCATACATCCGCTCAGTTTCGTGCTGTTTGTCATAATGATCATGGCCCTTTAAATGTATACTCCTTTCATCCGGCTTCCTATACGGGAACGCATTACCACAATCTGATCGAAATTGGATTGTGCCTGAAAGGGAGAGGAGTTTTTGTTGTAGAAAATCAGATTCAGAATTATCAGGCAGGAGATATTGATATCGTATTTCCTTATCAGAAACATTTTGCCCGCATTCACGAAGATGACGTTTCGGAATGGCATATTGTGAATCTGGATTTTCAGAAAATGATACAGACATCGCTTTCGCCCATTTTCTGTTCAGATCTTTCGGTTCTGACGCAGCGGGAGATTGGTGTTTACGGTATTTTTCATCCCCAGGAGCATCCGAATATTGTACGCCTTGTCCGACAGCTGATTAAAGCAATTACGGTTCCCGGAGAACTGGCTGTGCGCCGGGAGATTTTTCTCCTGACACAGCTGATAATGGAGCTGGCTCTGGATTCGCTGGACAGGCCTCCGTATCCCCGCTCGGGTTCCAGACAGAACTATTCCAGAATCGAGCCTTCTGTAAATCTGGTACAACAGAAAATCTGTCAGGGAGAGAAGGTGCGGGTCAGTGACATGTCCCAGGCCTGTCTGATGAGCGGCGCATATTTTCGCAGGCTCTTTCATTCGGTTCTCGGCTGTTCGCCTCAGAAATATATCAATGATGTGATGATTGCGCAGGCAAAATTCCTGCTGCTGGAGACAGGTGACAGTATTCTTGAGATTGCCAACTATATCGGCTTCAATGATGCATCCGGTTTTAACCGTGCGTTTCTGCGCGCCTGCGGAATGACACCCAGCGCATTTCGGGTTTTACATCAGATGGGAAATGGTGGGAGTCAATCTTCCATCTGATATAGCCTCCGGCAGGATGCATATTGTCCGGTGGACAATGGTTTTGCGCCGACCGGAACGGAGTGTAGATGCAGAGGTGCGCAGAAGAAATATGTCACGCGGATATTGGCAATCCGCTTTGCTGCCTGCTTATGACCGGATCACTGCTTCAAAGTTTATGAGGAGAAGTTTGCACTTTGCTGATAATATGTTCACAACACGAACAAAAGTTACATCTAAACAGCAGGTCACGTAAAAAATGAGAGACATATTCTGACGCTGCGAAAAAAAGATTTACCAGGGAGTATACATAACTGCGGTTTATCCATGACATTATGTCAAGATTTTGCATGATGTCAATTTTTGACATGCTATTTGTCAATTATTCACAAACAATGACATAAAATTAGAATATCATTATGCAATTAGACGTGGTACAATAATGACAACTTGAAAAAACGAGTGTTGCGAAAGGAGTTGCAAAATGAAAAGAAAGAACGCAAAACAGGTTGTATCTGTAGCCCTGTCCGCTGCAATGGTATTATCTACCGGCAGCATGTCAGTTATGGCAAAGAGCAACCCGCAGACCACAACAGAAGTTACACAGAGCGAAATTGATCACGCACAGACTTCCATGAACATCGCTAAAGAGGGTGTTGTTCTTCTGGAGAATAACAACAATGCTCTTCCGATTGCATCAGAAGGAAATGTTGCACTGTTCGGTATCGGCGCAATCCAGACCACAAAAGGCGGTACAGGATCAGGTGCTGTAAACAACCGTATCGTTTACAGCGACGGCACAGTAGTAGAGGGCGAGGCAATCGCTACTTCTATCCTGGACGGATTTGTGAACGCAGGATACAACGTACTGACCAAAGATTATCTGAAGGGACTGGATGAGGCCAACCCGTATGAAACATCAGGACTTGGTATGGGAGCTTCCGATCTGGCAGACGATACAGCACTGACAGAGCTGTACACAGATGATGAGCTGGCTGAGCTGGCTTCCCAGACTGACACCGCATTCTACACCATTCGCCGTAACGCAGGTGAGGGCGCAGACCGTGTCATCGAGAACGACTATGAGCTGAGCGAGAATGAGCTGGCTAACATTAAGAAACTGTCTGAGACATTCGACAAAGTAGTAGTTCTTCTGAACGTTATCAATATCGACGCAAGCTGGTTCGAAGAGTCCGGCGCAGATGCTCTGGTGCTGGTTTCCAACCCCGGTGAGCTGGGTGGAGATGCTATCGTAAGCGTACTGAACGGCGAGACCAATCCTTCCGGTAAGCTGGTTGATACATGGGCAAAGAGCATTCATGACTGGCCCTCCACAGAGTACTTCAGCAGCATCAACCCGGACGATCCGTGGGCAGATAAAGTAGAGTACTATGCAGAAGATGTTTACGTAGGATACCGTTATTTCGATACCTTCAATGCAGATGCTGTACAGTATGAGTTCGGTTACGGCTTAAGCTACACAACCTTCGATATTCAGGTTGATGAAGTAACCGCAGATGCTGAGAACGTAAATGTAAAAGTTACCGTAACCAACACCGGCGACAAAGCTGGTAAAGAAGTTGTTCAGGTTTACTTCTCCGCTCCGGACGGCACACTGGACAAACCGTATCAGGAACTGGCTGCATACGGCAAGACCGATGAGCTGGGCGCAGGCGAGTCACAGACCATGACCATCAGCTTCAAGACAAGCGAGATGTCCTCCTACTCAGAGGATCAGGCTGCTTACATTATGGAAGCAGGCGACTATGTGATCCGTGTAGGTAACAGCTCCAGAAATACTACTCCGGCAGCAGTGATCAACCTGGATGAAGAGGCAGTGACCGAACAGCTGCAGAATAAGATGACTCTGGACCGCGGCGGCGTATATCCGGGCGGATCCTCAGGAGAGTATGATGATCTGACAACAGAACAGAACATTGAGAACTACAACAAGCTGGCTGAGGCGTTCAAAGAGCAGGGTGCTTCCGGCAAGAGTCTTGAGAGCGCACCGACAGATGATGCTGCACAGATCAGCATTTCCGCAGCAGACATCGTAACAGAGAATCCGTATGAGGAAGCAGGCAGCGAAGGTGACGGCGCTGTAACCGTATACGTATCCGCAACCACACCGGAAGAACTGGCAGGTGATACTGCTTACGATTTCGCAACAAATACAGAGTACAAGATCAATCACGTTTACTTTGACAAAGACGGCAACGAGACCACAGAGAAACCGGAAGAGATGGCTGATTACAGCGGATATACTCTGAAGGATGTAACTGACGGAACCATCACAATGGAACAGTTCGTATCAGGACTGAGCCTGATGCAGATGGCTGACCTGGTTGAGGGCGGAAGCAAATCCCCGAACGCAGACGGACAGTCTTCCGGAGGAGCTTCACCGAGCACCAAGGAAGCAGGACAGGATGTTGTTGATTACACAAATGAAGTTGGCGTAAACGGACAGGCCGGACAGACCGTTGGTCTGTATGCAAATACCAAAGCTATCCCGTCTATGACAAACGCTGACGGACCTGCAGGTCTGCGTATCTCTCAGTCTTACACAGGACTGGATGGAAATGATTACTATCAGTACTGCACCGCTTACCCGGTAGGTACCATGATCGCGCAGACCTGGAATACAGATCTGGCATATACCATGGGATTAAATGTTGGTCAGGAAATGGAACAGTACGGTGTGACACAGTGGCTGGCACCTGGTATGAATATCCACAGAAATCCGCTTTGCGGACGTAACTTCGAGTACTACTCAGAGGATCCGCTTGTAGCTGGTCTGACCGGCGGCAGCGAGGCTCAGGGTGTGCAGAGCAACAACGGTGTAGGCGTTACCTTCAAGCATTTCGCAGGAAATGATCAGGAGAACAGCCGTAACAGCCAGAATGACGTAGTTTCTGAGCGTGCATTCCGTGAGATTTATCTGAAACAGTTTGAAATCGCAGTGAAGATGTCCAACCCGATGGGTATGATGAGCACCTATGGTATTGTAAACGGTGTTCCGTCTGCAAACGACCATGATCTGCAGGAAGATATCCTTCGTACAGAGTGGGGCTTCGATGGTCTGGTTATGACAGACTGGGGCGGATCAG
>CAKRNX010000088.1 GCA_934371475.1 uncultured Lachnospiraceae bacterium | reverse complement strand
TGGGACAGGTTTATTGAAAGAATTATCGAAACAAATGACTCAAGATTTTGGAAAAGGATTTACTGTTGCCAATTTGAAAAATATGAGGCAGTTTTATTTGACGTTTCCAAATGGCTACGCACTGCGTAGCGAATTGAGTTGGACTCATTATCGGCTTTTGATGCGTGTGGAAAATGATGGTGTATAAATAAAGTTGACAGCCTATTCTCAAGGATTTCATGCGATGAAAAATACAAATTTTCACACAGTATTAACGGGAGGACACGATATATGGACACAAGTTTTGCGACGAGGCAATGTCGGTGCAGCAGCAATAACGTCAGCAGGGATCAGTAACGGTATTGGCAGTGGCGAGTTATAATGTATAATAATAGTGGCTTCAGGCGATGGACCGGGAGCCACTATTTTGTTGTCAGGCTTTATCACGCGCCGGGCGCGTGCAATGATGGGCTGCGCAGCAGGATAATTGGATAAGTGGAAATTGTGGAGGGGATGCTGTTTGAAGAAGAAAAAAGATGAAATCACTATCCGTTCAAGCGCGGCGGAATACTTAACTTATGTTGCGTCTGTCGGTAATCAGAAGGACAGTGTTGAGATGCGCTATGAGGATGAGAATATATTGCTGACGCAGAAGATGATGGCCACACTGTATGATGTGGATGTTCGGACCGTAAACTATCATGTCAAAAAAATATTTAGTGATAGTGAGTTGCAGGAGGATTCAGTTATCCGAAAATTTCGGATAACTGCCGCAGATGGAAAAAGCTACAGCACAAATCACTACTCCCTGGAGATGATCATTGCCGTAGGCTTCAAGGTCAATTCCGAGCGTGCGGTACAGTTTCGTAAATGGGTAAACCAGATCGTCAAGGAGTATACCATCAAAGGCTGGGTGATGGATGATGAACGGCTGAAGCGAGGAACGTATCTGACAGAGAAGTATTTCGACGAGCAGTTAGAGCGCATCCGAGAGATCCGTGCCAGCGAAAGAAAGTTCTATCAGAAGATCACCGATCTGTATGCCACAGCCGTTGATTATGATAAAAATGCTGCAACGACGAGAAGATTTTATGCGACAGTCCGGAATAAAATGCATTACGCAGTTCACGGACATACAGCAGCTGAGCTGATCGTGGAAAGAGCCAATCATACAAAGGATCATATGGGATTAACCACCTGGGCAGATGCTCCTGACGAAAAGATTAAGAAAAGCGATGTTACGGTTGCTAAAAATTATCTGAGTCAGGATGAAATGAAGCAGCTTAACCGTATGGTTACTGCATACCTGGATTTCGCGGAAAATATGACATTGCGGTATATTCCGCTTACGATGCAGGACTGGGAAAAGAGGCTCAACAGTTTCATTGAAATGTTTGATTACGGTATTTTGCAGGATGCAGGCAAGGTGACAGCGGCGATTGCAAAGCTCCATGCTGAGACAGAATTTGAAAAATACCGTGTGATTCAGGACAGATTGTTTATGTCTGACTTCGATAAATTTATGCTGGAATTAGAAGAAAGCGCAAAGAAATAATGACTGGATACCAGGTCGAGACGGTGAAATCCGGCAACTCAACTCCCTGTGAGTGTATGGCCAATCAGTGGTTAGAGCGGATGGATTATGTAGAAGTTGAGAGGCATTCATTGCCTCAACGGTCGAGACAGTGGCAGGTGGCAGCAGTGTAAACTTGACTTGTATTATAAAGGAAAAGTAGATTAAATCGGAGGTCAGAAAAATATAATATGAACAAATATAGAATTATTTTTAGCCCGACAGGTGGAACCGAAAAGGTAGCAAATACAATAACAAAATTCTGGGATGAAGTTAAAGATATAGACCTTTCAAAAACAGATTTGGATTTTAATTCCATTTCATTAACAAAAGAAGACATAGCTGTGATCGCAATGCCTTCTTTTGGTGGAGTAGCACCACAGCTTGCTTTAGACCGGCTTGCTAAGATAGAAGGCAATCAGTGTAAGTGTACGATTGTTGCTGTATATGGAAACAGGGCTTATGAGAATACGCTTGTACAGATGGAAGATTATTCTGTTAAAGCAGGTTTTCATGTGATTGCAGCTGTATCGGCAGTTGCAGAGCATTCTATTTTGCATCAGTATGCGACCGGAAGACCGGATGAAAATGATCGCAATCAATTAGCTGAATTTGGTAATCAAATATTAGAAAAAGCGGAAAGTAATAATGAAACTGTGCCAGAGATTCCAGGGAATAGACCGTATAAGGAATCCAGTGCAGGTCTGATTCCAAAAGTAATTGCTTCATGCTCTGCCTGTGGACTATGCGCAGATAAATGTCCAGCAGGAGCGATTGACAGGAAAAATCCCCAAATGACAGATAAGAGCAAATGCATTTCATGTATGCGTTGTGTATCCGTCTGTCCAAAGCATGCTCGGAAGATAAGTGGCTTTATGACGGCAGTCGCAGGTATGGCAATCAAAAAGGCTTGTTCAGTCAGAAAAGAATGTGAATTGTTCTTATAAATCGGGCTTTAATCGGAAGTTGAAGGAGAGTATCTCGTTATGATCAGGGAATTACGAAAGGCAGATATCAATATAGTTGCAGATATATGGTTGGATACAAATATAAAGGCCCATTGTTTTATTCTTGCTCAATATTGGAAAAGAAATTTGGAGCTTGTGAAAGAACTGCTGTTGCAGGCAACCGTATATGTTTATGAAGATAATTATGAGATACAGGGCTTTATCGGAATGAATGGTGAATATATAGAAGGAATTTTTGTTTCTGAGGCAATGCAGTCGCAGGGCATTGGCAAAATTCTGCTGGATTATGTAAAGGATACAAGGAGCAAACTGCTTTTAAATGTATATCAAAAAAATATACCGGCTATATCTTTTTATCAGAGAGAAGGATTTGAGATTCAGTATAGCGGCCTGGATGAAGCTACGGGGGAAAAAGATTATGTAATGGTATGGCAACGGGAGGGCACGATATATGGACACAAGATTTGCGACGAGGCAATGTCGGTGCGGCAGCAATAACGTCAGCAGGGATCAGTAACGGTATTGGCAGCGGCGAGTTATAATGTATAATAATAGTGGCTTCAGGCGATGGACCGGGAGCCACTATTTTGCTGTCGGTGTTTATTCGTCCAAAACAAGGCTGATTTGGATGAAAACGAGTGTGAGTGGACGAAAAAAGAATTTATCACGCGCCCGGCGCGTGCAATGATGGTTGGCGCTGCGGGATCATGGAGGTGGAAGTATTGCGTACGTATACATGGGATGAATATTATGACAAGTTTTATGACTGGGCGGAAAGTACACAGGTGCGCAATCTGTACGGGTTGACGTCGTTGGGGCCGGCCGATGAGGTTGCGGAGATCATCATTGAGCTGCAGGGAAATATCGCTGCTTCGAATCGTCTGCTGAAAAAGGCTGTGGCGGCGAAACTGGCATTTTCGGGCTCGGATCTGATGGATTTTGCGTATGCCAATGACAAAGAGGCTCTGACAGCAGCGGCGCGCAATTCCGCAGGTCGTTTGACGGCTGAAGATATGGAGGATCTGTATGGTGAGATCGATGATGAGACCATCATTGAGATATGCAAGCAGCAGAACCTTGTTTTGCCGGAATATCTGCGTGAAGAGGAAGATGAGGAAGACTGCGTATACAACGAATACGATGAGTCGGAATATTACGAATATTACGAATCTGAGGAAACCGAAGATGAAGAGCTTTGGGGCGAAGGTGATCTTTATATGGAGGAAGAGAGCCGGCCTCCGAAGAAACGGGGTTTATTTGCCACTCTGTTTGGCGTGGCCGCGGGGATAAATCTGGCTAAGGGGTTTAACAAGCGCAAACACAATGGCCGCTGTGACGGTGACTGCGCTCATTGTCCGCCGCATTACGGATATCGCTACGGTCGTTGGTATTATGGTCATGATCACGATCACGGCTGCGAGTTTGGCGGCAATAAAGGCAGCAGCATGGACTGATGATCTACCGAATGCATATCTGCAATGATGTCACGCGCCGGGCGCGTGCAGGTTGTTTACAAAATATTAATTATTATGATAATTTGTGTGGTATGATTATTGTATATACATATCAGTATTAAAGGGAGGTTAAGGAAGTATGGATACGGAAAGATATTCGATCATATTCAGCAGTTCAACGGGCAATACAAAGGTGCTTGCTGATGCGGTCAGGGAGGCACTGCCGGAAGAAAAGTGTGATTATTTCGGTATCACGGGAGCGGAAGATCTGCAGTCGGAATTGATCTATGTGGGATTTTGGACAAATATGGGAAATGCTGACAACGCTGCTTTAGAGGTTCTGGCGAAGCTGCGCGGTAAAAAGATATTCCTGTTCGGAACGGCCGGTTTCGGCGGCAGTGAAGAATATTTTAAGAGTATTCTCGCGGACACGAAGAAGGCTGTCGACGCAAGCAATACGATCGTCGGTGAATATATGTGTCAGGGCAAGATGCCGCAGTCTGTGAGGGAGCGTTACATGAAGATGAAGGAGCAGCCGGAGCATCCTGACAATCTTGACATGCTGATCGAAAATTTCGATCGCGCGCTCTCACATCCTGATGCGGATGATCTCAACAGACTTAAAGAAGCAGTTAAAAGGGTGAGATAATGAAGGCATATACATACGTCTCAGAAGGAAGATTTGAATTAACGGAAAAAAAGAAGCCGGTGCTTATGGATGAGCGTGATGCCATCATCAGGGTGACGCTTGCCAGCATATGCACGAGCGATCTGCATATAAAGCACGGAAGCGTACCGCGCGCTGTGCCGGGGATAACGGTCGGTCATGAGATGGTCGGCGTAGTCGAATCAGTCGGCGACGCGGTAACTCATGTGAGACCGGGTGACAGAGTCACTGTAAATGTAGAGACATTTTGCGGCGAGTGTTTTTTCTGCAAGAAGGGCTATGTAAACAACTGTACGGATGAAAACGGCGGATGGGCGCTCGGCTGCCGCATAGACGGCGGTCAGGCAGAATATGTGCGCGTGCCTTTCGCGGATCAGGGGCTTAATAAGATACCTGAAGGCGTTACAGACAGACAGGCGTTGTTTGTGGGCGATGTGCTCGCAACAGGCTACTGGGCAGCGCGTATTTCAGAGATCACAGAGGATGATACTGTGCTAATCATCGGAGCGGGTCCGACGGGCATCTGTACGCTGCTTTGCGTTATGCTCAGAAACCCGAAGCGCATCATTGTGTGCGAAAAGGACGAAAATCGCATACGCTTCATAAATGAACATTATCCGGATGTTATGACTGTTTTGCCGGAGGAATGCGCGGATCTTGTACGCGTGAACAGCGATCATGGCGGAGCGGATGTGGTGCTTGAAGTCGCGGGAGCAGAATCAACATTCCGTATGGCATGGGAGTGCGCGAGACCAAATGCGATCGTGACGGTAGTCGCGCTTTACGATAAACCGCAGATCCTGCCGCTTCCTGATATGTACGGCAAAAATCTTACATTCAAAACGGGCGGAGTTGACGGCTGTGACTGTGAAGAGACTCTGCGGCTGATATCAGAGGGCAGAATCGATACTGAACCGCTTATCACGTATACATATCCGCTGGAAAAGATAGCAGAAGCGTACGATCTCTTTGAAAACAAGAGGGACGGCGTGATAAAAGTGGCAGTGAAATGCTGACGGGACGGTGATAAAACGGCGATATGAAAAAAGGACTCATACTTGAAGGCGGAGCCATTACGGCGAAGTGCCGCTGTCGCTTGATGTGTTTGATTTTCAATGTATGCCAAGGGTATGAGCCAACGTGATATTGCAGACACTATCGAAGATATTTACGGATTTGAAATATCACATGAGACGATTTCAGAGATCACAGACAGCGTACTTGAACAGCTTGAAGAATGGCAGAACAGACCATTGCAGAAATTCTATACATTCCTGTTTGTAGACTGCCTGTATGTCATGATGAGAAAATATTACGAGACAAAGAATTATGCAGTATACGTCATCCTGGGATATGATGTTGATGGGAAAAAAGACATACTGGGTCTGTGGCTGAGTGAATCCGAAAGCAAGCATCAGTGGATGCAGATATTTGATGAACTGAAAAACCGCGGAGTGGAAGATGTGCTGTTTATCTCAATGGTCGGAGTGTAATTATAGGATCTGGAAAAATCCAGTAGAATCAATGGTTTGTAAGCAGTCGCAAGAGGTTATTATCCCAGACAAAAGCAAAAGTGGTGCACAAAATCAGTGGGCGCCACTTTTTTCTATTTCATGAAAGAAAGATACCACATCGTTTATCCATGTGGTAATGACAGGACTGCTACTTGTGTTCTCTAAAATAAAAAGAAGTCCTACCAAAAGAACGAACCAAATAATCGTGTATATCCAAATACCATGCTTCACAGAGCGTACTGTGTCTGTAATCATTTTATCTTCATTAAAGCTTTCTTGTAAGTCGACATCAGATAACAGATCTTTATAGTTATCCTTAAGTAGATAGTAAGTGCGTTTGATTTTGCACAATTTATATTGAGACTCAATGTGGCAAATCAAAAGGTAAATAATTGAGCCAGCGATTACAACTTCCAGAATGACCGTGATTTCGCGTGTGAAAATATTTTGTAAAGGCTGATCAGATACAATATTTGCCAAAATAACTGTAAAAAGAAAACCAAATATTGCAATTAAATTCTTTTTCAGATCACCTAGAAGCATTGTAGCATAATCGCCAGTTTTAGACACAACATCGCAAATGAATTGCGCTAGTTTATTCTTTAGTTCGATATATTGAGAAACATTGTCTTTAAGATATATTTGGTAATTGGACTGAATTGAAGATAGAGTTTTCTCATCTAAATCAGTCAAGGCAGAATAACGACAGTGTAAACTTATGATATTCCTTGCAAGAATGGATTTATCAACTGGATTTCCATCTGTATAAATCCAACGATAAATGCGGTAAAACTCCGGGTTAATCTTCGGATTAACCAGAGAATATGTGAATTCCACCTTTCGCTGTCCCCAAATTTGCACATTTAGTTCATTGTTTTCAGTAATTATTGCTGATGATGACAAATAGGCCAAGGATAATACTGAACAAAGAGTTCCAAACAATTTCGTCAACGGATTTTTATCGAAATCGACTTTTATAAAAAAGTCATCAGGTATCAATTCATAAATACTCTTATTATAAAAACTGGACGCCTCGTTACATAAGTTTAAACGGTTTAGTCTATGAAAATCACCATTAAATGCACTATCTCTTTTGGAAACAAAAGCCATTGATTCTGTTGTGAAAAAATAATTGCCCTCTAAAATTTCAAATACCAAGAACTCTTTTCCAGTCAGAGAATGAGAGAAAAAGCTGAGTATTTCTTTAATATCATGTTCTAACAAGTCAGCAGTAAATTTCTCAAAGGAGTACACAGAAAAGGTGTTACTCTCTATATTCTTGTTAATCTCGATATGGACATCAATTTTTGTTTCGTCGTCAACATCTTCAACGAGAGTGGAGTATTCCTTGTCCGGGAAACTTGAATTCTTTCTGACTGTTATAACATCACCATTATCTATGATAAGAGTAATTTTCATTGTATCTCTTATGGGAATTAGGGCAAAAACCGCAGAGAATGTTTCCTTATCCGGCAAAGTAGCTTGCGAGAGATTAAAGGATATCTCAACTACTGTATTTCGTTCTGAAATGTTCATTGTATCGACATTGAACATTCTTTTCATTGCACATAATACATTCATCAAAACCCTCCTCCCTCAGGAAATAATCTATACAGTTCCTCTAAAGCGCCGGAATGTACTTTCATTATTTGTCTTAATTCTTAAATAACGAACGCCGTTTTCGTCCTGATATGCAACTATAGTTTCATTCAGGTTTTCGATGGCATCTGTAATTTTAAGTTGAATACCATCATTAACTTCGTATGTTTTACGGATACGTGCATTGATCGTTTTAGGTGCAGAATTGAATTGCCGATCAAAGCCTTTCTTTTCTGGAAGCTGTAATATTTTTTCACGAATATCAGCTACTTTAGCAGCATCAATATCAACAGGATCATACTGTCCTAAAATATAATTGACCATTTCGCTGAAATCAATATGTTCTTGCCCTTTGTAATAGGCAATAAAACCATTTCGCAAAACAGTATGATCTTTAGTAGCAACACCTCTGAGATTCGTATTCAAAACAGTTTCAATTGCTTTGAATGATTTTAGCGTGTTAGTTTCATCACTGATCATTTCATCCAGTTCCAGAAAATCATCGCTCCAAAACTTTGCAGATGTATTTGAATAAACTTTAGCATGGTACTCATCCGACTCTTCAGGTGGCAAGTCAATTAAGCATGATTTCCAAATTGTTTTTTTGTCCTTAGAAAAGCCTGTTTTGAAGCTAAAATCAACATCGTCAACAAATGTGCTATGTTCAACTTTGGCTAGAAGATATACATGCTTATGCTCTTGTTCATCCAAAAGCAAAGCTTGAATAAGGCTTCCCTTTTGAACATTTGTATTAAGTCGGCCAATATGGCCTTGAGCTTCGACTTCCTTTACAAGTAGACGATTTGCTATACTATTTGTACGTTCACGTACAACATCAGCATTATCTTTTTGAGAGGAGATCGCTATAGCCCCACTAATTACTTCTGTATAGCGAGAACGGGTTTTATAGTCACGAACTGAGTCATTCCTGTTAATGTGCTCAATCAGTTCTCCTACATATTCGTCAAAAGTAGCGGGAATATCACGGGAGAGTATTCTATTGTTTTCGTAATCAATGATATGTATGGAACGATTTGCAATAATCATAAACTATGCTCTCCTTTTGTATATATCTATTAAAATTATATCAAACTAGGTATCATTCTTCAAGAGCTAAAACACATTTAGAACTACGCCGCCCAACAGGACAACGGGTGGCGTTTTTATATACCACAATCTGAAAGGAGGAGTTAACCGGGAGTTTGACAGTCAATTAATAAAAAAATCTTCATGAGCGTTGCAAACGCTTAATTTTTTTGTCAAATTTTTAA
>CAKRNX010000087.1 GCA_934371475.1 uncultured Lachnospiraceae bacterium | reverse complement strand
TCTCCGTCGTTATGTATATCAAATCTGTTGCTGACGAAAACAAATGCGTCAATCCCCGTCTGTGACATAAGATTAACTTCTTTTATCTGCTCCTCCTTTGAAATTCCGCAATGTCCCGATGCAACAACGGGTATTCGTCCGTCTGCCGCAAGGACAACGGCTTTTGCAAGCTTAACCCTCTCATCCAACGAAAGATACCACATTTCGCTTGACTGACAAACTGCAAATATTCCGTTGCATCCGTTTTCAATATAATATTCCGTCAAACATCTCACGGCATCATAATCAATTTCTCCGTTTACCTTATACGGTGTTATCATAGTCGGAAAAACACCGTTATTGATAAATTTATTTAACATAAACACACCTCTCATTATTAATTTTCAGTTTTTCGCAAAACACAGGTTTCAAACTGTTTTAAATCCGTTTTCAAACCGATACCCGTTTTTGGTATTAAAATAGTAGTATTCTCCGCCTATTTTTTTCAGTCCGGTATACATATATCCGTTTGTACGTCCAAAATAACGGACTTTGCCGCTGGCTTTCGACCATCCCCTCCGCATGGCACCGTCTTTTTTAGAATAGTAGCGCTTCTGTCCCTTGCTGTTTTTCTGCCATCCTTTATAAAGTACCCCTGTTTTCCGATCAAGAAAATAGGTCTCTCCGTTCCGCTTCAGCTCTCCCTTATGCTTTTTTCCGTTTTTATAATAATAGGTTTTCCCCTGCTTCGTAACCCACCCTTCTTTGGGAGCAGCCAGCACACTCAGACTGTCTGCCGCCGTCAGCAGCATCAGCAACAGCAGGCAGACCAGCCATTTTGTTCGAAATCTTTTTTTATTCAGATTGTTCTCTCTCATTCCATTCTCCTTCTTTTTTTCTCTCTCTGTGCTATAATTATATCAGCTGTGAGAAGACTCCCACCTCGCAGCAAGAATGCCGGGGCATTCTTAAACCATGAAAAATACATTCACAGGAGGTATGATTATGTCCACAAAACCCACTATGGCACCCCTCTATCCTATCAGCCCGGACAGTCCGCACTACCAGGTACTCCAGATTATGGAAGACGTAGACTACGGATGCGAAGAACGCCCTGATGTATCCGAGCGCCAGGTGATCATGTTGTTAAAAACAGATGACAATCAGATTCTGCAGATGCGCCAGCCGGATTTTCTCATGGCCCAACGCAAGATTCAGGAAGGCGATTCTGTATGCCTGATCGGCGGTTTTCTGCAAAAGCCTATTGTCTCCCCCTGTACCATACAGTATTATGAAACTGAAATCCCAGTAAAGGAATATGTCAAAGATTATGTCGATATTCCAACATTTCTTTCAGCATGCAAAACCTGTCCAAACTACGGTACCGTATGGTCATGTCCGCCGTACAGTTTTGATGTATCTGATTTCTGGATGAAATATCAGACTCTGAAACTATACTCCTCCAAAATCATTTTCCCGGAATCAGCACTCCTACAGACATATCGTCCCGAAGAAATCCGGCAGATCCTGGATACCTGCCTGTTCCCTGAAAAACAGCGCCTCTCCGACCGCATGATGGAATTGGAAAAACAGTATCCAGGAAGCGTCAGCCTTTCTGCCGGAGCCTGCAGCTCCTGCCCGGAAGGATGCTCCAGAGCAGACCGGAAGCCCTGCCGTTTTCCTGACTCCATGCGGTATTCTGTCGAATCTCTGGGCGGAAATGTGGGACTGACCGTTCAGAAACTTCTGCATCTTCATCTGGAATGGATCGAAGAAAACCGCCTTCCTCACCACTTTATTCTGGTAAACGGCCTGCTTCTTCCCTGACAGACTCTATGCAGGCTCTATTCTGCCGTATCACTCTGAAAACGCGACAGATGTTCATAAGGCAAAATCAGCCGTCCACGGTACAGCCCGCACCCATCATTGATCAGGCTGTTATTGACTGCTGAAAACATATTGACATCCAGCTCGTTTAACTCCAGTCCCAACAGACGCATCCCCCGCTCATACGCTTCATCAAAATATCTGCATTCCCCGACCGGGATCGCATCCCTTCTGGCCCGCTCATGTTCCTGGCGCTTTTCATAACCAAGATGGTTGGCCGGGCCTATTTCCGCTACGTCATCCATTCCTTTCGTCCGGATCTGCACCTCCATGTAAGAGCGGGAACTGTTATCATAAAAAGTAATGTGCAGAGATTGATATCCGTAATTGCTCTGCCCCGTAATATAGTCCCTGTAATATGGGCGGGCTGTTTCGCTCATCAACGGCGAAACACTCATCTTAATCCCACCTGCCGGTTCAGCACTGAATCCTCTCTCCTCCAAAAATTCCGGCAGCTTATTGGCAATCTGATACAGATATTTCAGCTCCTCCTCATCTCTGCTCTCTCCGGGCTTCACCTGACATTTGGGCAGAGATATCACGATACGGTAAGCGATAAAATCCCTAAAACAGCTCAGCCTGGTTTTCAATTCCGACACCGGAGGGTAATAGCCGTTGGCTGTATAATAATCATAAATATACTCTACAATGTAACCGTTAAATTTTTCCTCCGCGCGGATCAGAGATTTGATCCGCCCTTTTACCGTGAATGCCAGGAAAGGATATTCTATCGCCATATAACGGTAAAACTCCCTGATTTTCTGCGACTGCGCCGTCAGGAAATCATTATGCTCCAGCAACTCCCGGATCTGAATCAGAAAGTTGCAGTGCGCCAGGTCAATCTCATTGTGATCCCTGATCGCCTCCTCTCGCAGATCACTGATATATTTCTGCAAAATTCGAAACAAAGTATCCCCCGAATACAGATAATCGTTTAATGTAATCATTTCATATCCTTCTTTCTCAGTACACTGCTTCCTGTCATACGCCAGGAACAGGCGATCTTTTGTTCAAGAATGCCCTGGCATTCCTGTTGTGAGGTGAGAGTCATCCCACATCTGATATTATAGCAAATTTCGCCGCATCATAAAACATTTCATGCGTGAATCATGCCGGTCGGATCATCCAGAAATTTCAGAAGATTAATCCGCCCCCATCCCTGCTGCTCCATGGGCAGTCCCAGATCGTCCCCTGATCGGCGCAACCGCATTTTTACTTCTACGTTTGTCAGCTCAGGGTGAACCGAAAGCAGCAGGCAGACTGCCCCGGCTACCACTGGCGTCGCCATAGAAGAACCACTTTTTACACAATAGTATCCTGATGCCTGCCTCAGATTACTGCACGAAGTGACCTGAAACCCAGGTGCCGTAATCTCCGGCTTACAGATACATTCTGCTGTCGGCCCCCGTCCGGAATACTGACCTCTTCTGATGCTTCTGTGACGCCCTGAGACCTCATCGCAAAATCCTACCGTAATGACTTTACGGCTGGTTCCCGGCACAGTCACACTTCCTCTTGCCGGTCCCATATTTCCTGCCGCTACCACCACGGCAATTCCTGCATCCCACACACGCTCAATCCATTCAACCAGCAGTCTGCTCTCTTCTTCCTGACTGTTTTCCTGGACACCCGCCGAAAAATTCAATACCCGGATGTTAAATTTCCTCTGATTGCGGATCACCCAGTCCATAGCTGCTATGGCAGCACTGACTTTTCCGTTTCCGTTGCGGTCCAGCACTTTCAAATGCACCAGGTCGCACTCCGGCGCGATGCCGCAGTACCTGCCCATGGACATTACTCCGTTTCCCCCGAGGATCCCGGTTACATGACTCCCATGCGAAGCATCATCATACGCTTCTGTCTGATATCCCACAAAATCTTTGAAGCATACCACCCGGTCGCTGTAATCCGGATGATGACAAATTCCGGAATCCATGACTGCCGCTGTAATACCTTTTCCCCTGATCCCTCTTCTGTGCAGCTCCTCTGCATATATAATGCGCCGGACACGATTCATCTGACATTCACATCCTCTGCCCTGTTTCTATATCTTATGCCGCCTGCGTTCACCTGCGAAATTTTTCTGCCTGCCAGTCCCTGGAATCATATGTCTGATTTAAAAATTCAATTGCTGCTTCAAATCCTTTCTCTGAAAATTCAAACTGTGTATATTCCTTTTTTTCATTCGATGTATATTCCAGCGCATAAGGACCGGGATACACACATACCTCCAATCCGTCATCTTTTTTGCTGATACGGTATCTCATCGCCCCATGTCCCCAGCTACCGTAAAACGCTGATTTTTTCAGAAATGGCAGAGAAACCATTCTTGTAATTCTGTTTTCTTCCATTTTCTGTCCCCCTTCTTTCTGTCGTAGAATCTATGCATTTCTACTTATATTTCTGTTTATTTCCGAATCCTGCATTTCTTTGTTCCATTCTTTTAAACATATGCCGGAAGACTGCAGCTTTGGCAGAACAACTTTTGTTTCCCGCGAACAGTCTGCTCTGACAGTCTCTTTTTATTTTAATAGATTCCCGAAAATCCGGCAATATCTTTTGCATTGTTCCAGATCATATACTATAATAATGCCGGGACATCCTTAAACAGATATAAAGCGAGCCCAAAATCATCTGACTTTGAAACAATCAATCACTATCCGCTATATAAAATGGAGGAGTCTATGAAAAAAACAAACATATTATTTACTGCAGTTGTCCTGTCTGCACTGATGGTTTCCGCATCATCTGCCCAGGAAAATGATTCTGTCCGCATTACAGCCTTAAAGGGACCTACCGCCATGGGACTTGTTTCCTTTATGGATGATGCCGATCAGGGACTGATTTCCGATTATGCGTATGATTTTTCCATCGCTGCTTCCGCCGACGAGGTGACGCCCTCTCTGGTGCAGGGCAATATTGATATCGCTGCTGTTCCAGCCAATCTGGCTTCCGTACTTTACAACAATACGGACGGCAGTGTAGAAGTTCTGGCTATCAACACACTGGGTGTTCTCTATATTGTAGAAAAAGGCGACACCATTTCTTCCGTAGAAGATCTTCGCAACCGCACAATCTATGCCAGCGGAAAAGGTGCTACTCCGGAATATGCCCTAAATTACCTTCTTTCTGAAAACGGACTGGATCCGGATACTGATGTAACGATTGAATGGAAAAGTGAGCACACAGAATGTCTGTCTGCCCTGATCGCTTCCGAGGATGGCATCGCCATGCTGCCACAGCCGTTTGTTACCACTGCCCAGATGAAAGAGCCTTCTATCCGCACGGCTCTGGATCTGACTTCTCAGTGGGATCTCCTGCAGCAGGACAGTGCTCAGCCTTCCGCCATGATTACCGGCGTAATGGTTGTGCGAAAAGAATTTGCCGATGAGCAACCGGACGCTGTCGATGATTTTCTGAATCACTATCGCGAATCAGTTGCTTACGTAAACGAAAATCCTGAAGAAGCTTCCTCTCTGATAGAACAATATGACATTGCCCCCGCCGCAGTGGCAGCCAAAGCAATCCCGGCCTGCAATATCACCTGTATCACGGGCAGCGAAATGCATGAAAAACTCTCCGGATATCTCTCGGTTCTTCTGGAACAGAATCCCAAATCTGTCGGAGGTGCCCTGCCCGGAGATGATTTCTACTACAACGGCTCCCTGACGGCAGCAGAATGATGAATCAAAAACATACTTCTCCTGTCCGCCTGTGGGCGGTGCTGTTCTGGCTGGCAATCTGGCAGCTTGCCAGTATGAAACTCAATCAGCGAATTCTGCTGGTATCACCTGCGGAAGTTCTGCTGTGCCTGGCCGGACTTGTCAAAACGGCCGACTTCTGGCTGGCTGTCGGCTTCTCCTCGCTGCGTATTCTGTCCGGTTTTTTTCTTGCACTTTTCTCCGGCATCCTGTATGCGGCACTGTCCTCCCGCTTCCGTCCTGTGCGCGAACTGCTGGCTCCGTTTGTCCTTACCATAAAGTCTGTCCCTGTGGCGTCCTTCATCATTCTGGCGCTGATCTGGTTCTCTTCCGGCAGTCTGTCCATCCTGATTTCTTTTCTGATGGTTTTCCCGGTTATCTACACCAGTATGCTGGGGAGTCTTTTACATTTGGATCGCCAGCTGCTGGAAATGGCAGAGGTTTTCCATATTACCGGCATCCGCCGTTTTCGCCTGATCAGCCTGCCCCAGCTGCTCCCGGATTTTTATTCCGCCTGCAAAATCAGTCTGGGACTTTGCTGGAAATCAGGTATCGCAGCAGAAGTAATCGGACTTCCTTCCGGTTCCATCGGAGCGGCGCTCCAGCAGGCCAGAATTTATCTGGATACACCGGAACTGTTCGCCTGGACTCTGACCATTATTTTGTGCAGCCTTCTTTTTGAACGGATTTTTCTGTTTTTTCTTAAAAAATTAAGTTCCCGCCTGATTCTTCCCTGAACGGTTTAGTCTCTGGCGGGTTCTATCTTTCTTTTCTGCCTCATACCTATATCTGAGACCATCTTTTGCGGAGCAGTATGACATCTACTCTTCTTTCATCCGCACAGCAGGATTTTTCTGAAAACAGCCGGGAACGGATCCTGTCTGAGGATTATGTCAGTCTGATTTATCACAGTGAAACCTATCCGTTTCAGATAGAACAGCTGCGCAGTGAATTTCTTCCGCAACCGGTTGACTGGCAATACGCCATTCTTAATGCTCCTCTCTCCCAGTATCCGCCGGATATTTCCGCCCAGGGATATTTTACCATTCCCAAACTCCTTACTCTCATGGATATGACAGCGCTTGATGCCTCCGGCATTCTCTCTGTGCAGAACCAGCCCTTTCTCAATCTGACCGGTCGCCGCGTCCTGCTTGGTTTTATTGACACCGGCATCGATTACCGACATCCGGCCTTCCGCAATCCCGATGGTTCCAGCCGGGTTCTCTTCATCTGGGATCAGGCCGACCGGTCCGGGCGACTCCCTGAAGGTTTTCTCTATGGTTCAGAATACACCAAAACTGACATTGACACCGCGCTGCGCTCCCTTGATCCGCTCTCCATTGTTCCTTCCATCGACGAAAACGGCCACGGCACTGCCATGGCAGGAATTGCCGCCGGTACTCCGGATGAAACCACATCATTTTCCGGCGCTGCGCCGGAAAGCAGTCTGGCTGTCGTCAAGCTGAAGCCGGCTAAACAGTACCTGCGCAATTATTTTCTGGCTGATCAGAATGCCATTGTCTTTCAAGAAGATGACTGTATGCTGGCCATCCGCTATCTGATGGACAAAGCCAGAAAAACTGATCTGCCACTGATTATCTGTTTCGGGCTTGGCACCAATCAGGGGGGCCATGACGGCCACACGCCCCTGGATGAAGTCATGGCCTATCTCTCCTATACTTCCGGCCGTTATGGAGTCGTCGCTGCCGGCAATGAGGTTCGTATGGGACATCATTGTTCTGGAGCAGTCGCCGCTGAAGGTCTCAGTCAAGAAGTAGAGGTTGTCGCAGAGCAGGCAGGGAAAGGGTTCTGTCTTGAATTATGGGCTTTTGCTCCCGAACTGTTTGCCGTAGGCGTAACAACACCTCTGGGAGAACGGCTCTCTCCGGCCGATCCTCGGCTGCACACCAAATCAGGCACCACTTTTCTTCTGGATGGATCCTCCGTCCAGATTGATTATGAGATTGTAGAATTCCGTTCCGGCAGTCAGCTCATCCAGATCCGCGTGCAGGATCCCTCTCCCGGGATCTGGCGCTTTCAGATAGTAAATAAACGCTTCCTTAACGGTTCTTTCCATATCTGGCTGCCTGCTACGGGAATCTGTCCGCCGGGAGTGCGTTTTCTGAGTCCTGATCCTGACACCACGCTGACGGTTCCTTCCTGCAATAACGAGATCGTCACAGTCAGCACCTGCCGCGCCTATTCCAATGCCATCTATGAAAACTCCGGCAGGGGATTTACCCGGAACGGCTACATCAAACCAGACATAGCCGCCGTGGGCGTAGATATACAGGCGCCATGCTGTCTCAATACGTATCGCAGCTTTACCGGATCCAGTGCTGCAGCCGCGCTCACTGCAGGAGCCATGGCGCTCCTCGTACAGTGGGGAATCGAGAGTTCCTATAACCGCGTTTTTTCTTCCACAGAAATTAAAAATCTGCTCTATCGGGGCGCCAACCGGATCAGCGGACTCTATTATCCCAACCGGGAATGGGGATACGGCTCCCTGGATATCTACGGTGTGTTTCAGTCTCTGTCCGGATTTTAGCTCTTTTCCGCACCTTTTGGATGCTTTCACATATGATACAGTGTAAAAGAAATCCGGAGGATTTGTAACATGAGTGATTTAGCAGCAACAAACTGCGGATGCGGATGCGATGACAATTGTGGAAGAAATGGATCCTGCTGCGGCAATAACTGGATCTGGATCCTGATCCTGCTGTTCGGGTGCGGCGGATGCGGCAATGGATGCGACAGCGACAACAGCTGCTGCCTTCTGATCCTGCTTCTGCTCTGCTGCGGCGGATGCGGCAACGGCGGCGGTTTCTTAGGCTGCGGCGGAAACCGCAATGGATGCAACAACAGCTGTGGATGCGGATGTAATTAATCCCATGGCAAAAGGTGCTGTTCAATCTTCAAACAAAGAGGAGCGAACAGCACCTCTTTCGTTCTGTTATAGGAAATTATCGCAATTTCCTATAACAGAAGCCTTCGACAGAGCGGACATTATCATTTTCCACCGGGCAATGGCTTTGCGCTGATCGAAACGGAGTGTCGATTGCGCAAGCTGCAGAATGAGTAAAACTTATTAACTTTTAACTTCCTGATTTTTCTCCCTCTCCCCCATCCCTTTGCTGAACTCTTTTTTCTTTGGTTTTTCGCCTGTCTTCTGTTATTGCTTTTTCCTGTCGTTGCTTTCTTTCCCTCATACATGTATCATCTATCTCATAAAAAGCGCTTCCTTCTGTGACCACATGACTTTCCATTCCATCTTTTCTCCTTTTCAGGAATCTCATGAAGAGCGGAGCAGGCTGCCGGAGGCTTTTTCTTTCACAGAACACCATTTCCTGCAAAAGATTCAAGAATGCCACGGCCTTCTTGCTGCGAGGTGCGCGTCATGCATCTGCATGACATATTTCTCCTGCGCTCCTCTGTCTTCTATATCTACTGTAGTATATGCCCTCATCCGCCTGTC
>CAKRNX010000086.1 GCA_934371475.1 uncultured Lachnospiraceae bacterium | reverse complement strand
GTAATAATCCAAATTTACTTGAGGTATTTTTTTGTGTCAATCTCTTGCCCTATTTAAAGTATACAGGAAGCTTTCTATATTTAAAGGATACATGTTCAAAATCAATGCTGCCGTCCTTTACCTGCGTCAGCCCGTGTTCCGGTGACTCCAGCTCTACGTTCTCATCCAGCACTTCGGCAATCCGGTGTGCGCTGGCCAGGGATCTCGTCAGCAGAAGGAACACATTGGCAATCATCATCAGGGAATTGACTACCTGCATCACATAGCTCAGAAATCCGGTCAGATCTCCCACCTGCAGATCTCCATCCAGGATCATATTTCCGCCAAACCACATGATCAGCACGATCGTCGTGTACATGACTGCCTGAAACGCCGGCAGGTTCAAGACCGCAAAACGGAATGTCATCTCACTTGATTTTGTAAGATCAGAGTTTACTTCATCAAATTTTTCTTCTTCATATTCTCCCCGCACAAAGGCCTTCACGGCACGGATTGCGGTCACGCCCTCCTGCACCACATTGTTGAGCCGATCCATGACAGACTGCAGTCTCGTGTACATGGGCGCTACCTTACGCACAATCAGAAACAGGATCACGCCAAGAATTGGCGTACACACAAAAAATACCAGCGCCAGCCTGGGATTCATCCAGAAAGAGAGCGCTACTCCCATAATCAGCATCGACGGTCCCCGTGTAATCGGGCGGAAGCCGGAAGTAATCAGGTTCTGCAGAACCGTCACGTCCGTCGTCATCCTCGTGATCAGAGATGAAGTGGAAAAATGATCCAGATTGGGAAAAGCATACTGCTGTACCCGTGCATACTCTGCTTCCCGGATCCTGGCTCCCCAGCCGTAGGATGCCTTTGCCGCAAAATGTGCATACAGCAGCCCCGTAACCAGTGCCATCAGCGCACAGATCCCCATCTGCACTCCTTTCACATAGATATAATGGATATCCCGGTTCGCCACACCCACATCAATCAGATCTGCAATCATCACCGGAATGAACAGCTCAAATCCGGTCTCGATCATGACCATCACTGTTCCCAGGATCATATCCTTCCTGTAGGACCCGATATAGCCCAACAGGCGTTTCATGTCATTCATGTTGTCACACTCCTTTTCTTCAGAGTCCTCTGTCAGATTTTATGCTCTGCACCTATAACCGGTGCAGATCTGTCTGTCCCGGCCGCAGTTTTCAGCCGTTTATTCTAGCACAAAGACATTTATTTGACAATCTGACAAACATTAAAAGAGCCGCACACTCGGTAGTGGTATACGGCCCTTTTCTGTTCAGATCTGCCACGAAAACAGCAGTTCTTTTGTCCATTTTTCTTTTGGTTCAGCAAAAAACTGTTCTGTCGGGCCACACTCAATGATGCGCCCCTGTTCCATCACCGCGATCTCATCGCACATCCATCTGGCTGCTCCCGCGTCATGTGTAATGAACAGATAGGTCAGTCCTCTGCTCTTCTGCAGCCCCTTCAGAATGTTCAAAATCTGCGCCTGTGTGGACACATCCAGCATGGAGGTCGGCTCATCCAGCAGAAGGATCTGCGGCTCCAGCGTCAGCGCCCGGATAATCGCCAGACGCTGCGCCTCTCCTCCGCTGATCTGATGCGGATAGCGGTTCAGGATCTGCATCGGGAGATTCAGCTGTTCCATCAGTGCCTCTATTTTCCTCTTCCGCTCTGCCGCGGTTCCTATCTCATTTACTTCCATTGGCTCTGCTATGCTTTTCCCCAAACGCATCTCCGGATCAAAGCTCTCCTCCGGCTGCTGAAAGATCATCTGCATGATCTGTCCTCTGGTTTTTCTGTCCATCGCCTGCGGATCCGTCCCTTCAATCAAAATCTGTCCCTTCTCCGGTTTGAGGATCCCCATAATCATACGGGCCACTGTGCTTTTTCCGCAGCCGCTGCTGCCCAGCAGTCCAAACGTTGTCCCCTTTTTTATATGAAAGGAGAGATCCGATACTACCTCCTGCTTCCGGGAGGAAAAAAATCCCTGCCGATAGCTTTTACTGATATGTTCCGCCTTAATCATGACGCAGGCACCTCACTTTCCTTCCGGGAGCAGTCTCTTCCAGATCAGGGTGACAACCTGTGCATTTCTCCCCCGCCAGAGGGCAGCGCGGCCGGAACCGGCAGCCTCCATGTACTTCCTCCAGGGGCTTGGCCGCCATGGCGTGCATCCCATTCTGCGGCAGCGATGCCAGCAGCCCTCTGGTGTAAGGGTGCTGCGGATGCCCCAGCACTTCCTTTGCCTTACCCGACTCCACAATTTCACCCTCGTACAGCACTGCCAGCTCATCGCACAGCTTGACCGCCAGCGTCAAATCATGTGTAATCACCAGCATTCCTTTGTTTCCATGCCTGGAAAGTGTCTGCAGGGACTCAAATACCTGCTGATAAACGACCATATCCAGTCCCTTTGTCGGCTCATCCGCGATCATCCAGTCCAGCTGTTCTCTCATGCCGAACAAACTGACCGCCCTCTGCTTCATTCCTCCGCTAAGCTGAAACGGATATTTTCTGCCTGTATCCTCCGGATTGTTCAACCCCATTTTTTTCATATTGTAATATGTAATGTTTCTTCGCTCCCTGCGGCTGCCCTCAAAACATTCTGCCGTCTGAGGCAGGATCCTTCTGGCAGGATTCAGCGATTCACTGGGATTCTGAGGGATCAGCCCGATATGATTTCTCCTCAGATCCCTCACCGTCCGATGATCTGCTTCCAAAATTTCCATTCCCTGATAGCGGATGCTCCCTGATACCTCAGCGTAGGACGGCAGCATCCGCAGAATAGCCGATGCCATCACCGATTTCCCGCTCCCAGTCTCACCGATCAGCCCTGTAATGACACCGTGTTTCAGCGTCAGTGATACATCTTTTACCGCATGTACCTGTCCGCTCTCCGTGTGAAATACCACACTCAGATGATTGATCTCTATTGCCCTGTCCATTTAAATCTCCTTCACTGAATCGCGTTTGCTGCCAATATAATGGCGCAACCCCTCACCGATGGTGCTGATGCTCCAGGAAACTGCAAAAATACACAGGCACGGGAGAATCAGCAAATGCAGGTTATTGTAAAAATAGCTCCTGGCATCATTGACCATCACTCCCCAGTCAGGTGTGGGCGGCTGAACACCCAGTCCCAGGAAACTCAAAGAAGCCACAGACAGGATCGCCTGGCTTACCCGGTTCGTAAACAGCACAATCAGATTGTCCGCCATGTTTGGCAGAAGATGGCGCAGGATCAGGCCGATATGCCCCATTCCGTAGTTTTTCGCGCACACGGCATATGTTTTTCCCTTGACCTGCATCATTTCCAGACGCACGATCCGGGAAAAATCAGCCCAGGAAATAAATACGAGCGCCGCGATCAGACTCTGTACGCTTGCGCCGAAAATCCCCACCAGTGCAATCATGACACAGGTTCCCGGCAATCCCTGGAACATACTGGTAAAAATCAGAAATATCTGATCCACCCATCCTCCGGCATAACCGCTGGCTACGCCAAGTATCAGACCCACCAGCATGGACAGCATCGTTGCGATCACTGCCAGCAGGATGGATGTACGTCCGCCGTACATCAGACGGCTTAACAGATCTCTGCCCAGATGATCCGTCCCCAGCGGATGCACCGCGCAGAAAGCGGAAAGTTTCACGGACATATCCGTTTTATTTGGGTCATACGGAGCCAGGATCGGCGCCAGGATACTCACAACCACAATGGCAGCCAGCAAAATGACCGAGATTTTTTCTGTCGTGCCAAATTTCTTCCATATTTTTCTCATGACCGCTCCACCTCCAGCTGTATCTGCGGATTCAGCCCATATGAAATCAGATCCACCAGAAAATGCAGCACAACAAACACCACGCCGGTGATCAGCACATATCCCTGCAGCGCTGGATAATCTCTGCCCGAGATCGCTGTCAGCGCATAGCTCCCAAGCCCCGGCAAAGAGAAAATACCCTCGATGACGGCGGCTCCTCCCAGAATACCTCCAAGGAAATTGCCGATTACAGTCACAACCGGCACGAGAGAATTTCTCAGCACATGTTTCACAATAATGTAGCTGTTCCGGAATCCTTTTGACACCGCTGCCTCCACGTACTGCCGTCCCAGTTCTTTTTCAATCGAACTCTGCGTCAGACGCATGACGGAACCGATCGTGGGCAGTGCCAGCGCCGACGCCGGCATAATATAGGATTTCCATCCGGATGCCCCGCTGGTCGGCAAAATTCTCAGACGCTCTGAGAAGACCCAGATCAGCAGCAGCGACACGCAGAAACCCGGTATGGAAATCACCGCCACGCTGAACCCGTTCACAATCCGATGCAGAATCCCCCGCCTTCCGCTGGCCAGGAACACTCCACCGAGAATACCGAACACCAGCACCATTCCAAATGAAAAAAGCGCCACACGAATCGTGATGGGCGCTCTTCGCAGCAATTCCTGCGACACTGGTTTTTTCGTCAGGTAAGAGGTCCCAAGATCTCCTCTCAGTGCTCCGGACAGCCAGCGGCCGTACTGCACATACAGCGGATCATTCAGTCCCAGCTCCTCCCTTTTTTTGTCCACTTCTTCCTGGGTCGGTTCATTGACACCTTGACTCAGTGCCATTCTTGCCGGATCTCCCGGGGAAAGTACCCCCAGGAGAAATGCCAGAAGCGATATACCCAGCAGGACAGGCACCAGGTGCAGCAGTCTCTTACATGTATATCGAAAAAAATTCATCTTACTCTACCCATTCGATTGCCGGAAGATCTACACCCTCATTCGTTGCCTGATAATTCTTGACAACTTTCTGGTTGTACAGCACATAGTTCTGTACATTCAGGATCGGCGCTGCCGGAAGATCTTCGGTACCGATCTCCTGCAGTCTGTCGTACATCTCAGTTCTCTTCTCCGGATCCAGCTCAGAACGAACATTCTGCAGCAGCTCATCTGCCTCCGGATTGGAGTATCCCAGACAGTCGGTAGTGTTCATAGACGCATCGCTGGAGAGGAACATGCTCAGCTGTGTATACGGATCCTGTGTGGACAGACCTCTGGTTCCCAGAGAAATACCGTAGTCTCCGGCCTTTTTGATCTCGCTGTACGCAGCTCCCTCATAGATCTGAATGTTTGCATGGATGCCGATCTCTTCCAGCCATCCCTGCATCAGCTCTGCTTCCTCTTTATACGGATAACGGTTTGCCATAGAAGTAGAAGTTACGATATCAATCGTGTACTCCTCATCACCAAGAGCCTCTTTCACCAGTTCTTTTGCCTTTTCTACATCATAAGTAATCTCGAAATCTTCTGCATACGGGGAAGAGAAGTTCAGGATATTCACAGTCGGAGCACCGCCAAATCCTGCATACAGATCATTCACGATCTCATCGCGGTTGATGACCATGCTGACTGCCTGACGGACTCTCACATCGTCAAACGGAGCTTTAGAACCATTGAAGATCGCATAGTGGGTGACAAGAGATTTTGCATCGGTCACTGCGAAGCGCTCGTCGCTGTCTGCCAGCAGTTTCTCCGCACCTGACGGGAAGATTGCGCCCAGGTCAGTCACACCCATGATCTCCTCTGCATCCATCGCAGACACTTTCGTTGCTGCATCCGGAATTACCTTGATGCGGATATTTTTTACATGAGCCTTCTCGCCATAATAATCATCGTTTCTGGTCAGCAGAATATACTCATCTGCGGAATGCTCTACCAGCTTGTATGCACCGGTTCCCTGGGGCAGTCCGTTGAAGGATCCGTCCTCGTTGAAGTTATTCGGTGAATACATCGGGCTTCCGTAATTTACCATGTTCTCCGGGAGCATCGGATAAGACTGTGAGAATGTCATTTTTACAGTGTAATCGTCTACCTTCTCTGCGCTCACAAATCCCGGATAGGTGCTGTCGAAATTATAGGAATACTGAATGGATGACATGCCGCTGGCTGCCTTGTGACGATCCAGGTTAGCCAGAACCGCATCTGCGTTGAACGGCTCGCCGTCATGGAAGGTCACTCCCTCGCGCAGATGGAATGTCCACTCGGTAGCGTCCTCATTGCTCTCCCAGCTCACAGCCAGGCAGGGCTGCAGATTTCCGTCATTGTCTGCGGAGATCAGCGGCTCCCATACAGACAGGGACATGATGCAGTAATATGCCTCCTGCTCACCCGGTGCGATATCACGGGTAGAACCGATCACCAGCTCATCGTCTTTGTTGTCAAGATCCTCCGTCGCTGCATCCGCTGACTCAGCGTACATACATGCGGCTCCTCCCAGCAGTGAAAATGTCATTGCTGCGGCTAACATTGCTCCAAACAGTTTCTTTTTCATTTTTTTCCTCCTTTTGTATAAGAGGGTCGGGCATTAAATGCAAAAGTGATTATCTCAGACTGCGGCATTAAAAAACGCACTGTTTTAGCAACAGTGCGCACTTACCCCTTGGTCTGTTATCATCACATCGGATCAAATACTTTCCTCGGAAGCTTCATCCTTCACATTAAGCAGGTTTCCTGACTCACAGGTCAACATGCGCTCCGCCTTCTCACATATTCATGCAATGGCTCTTCTGGAACACACTCTCTGTTTACAGTGGCCGGACCGTTCCGGTTTCTCACCGGATTCCCTCTCAACGATGGTTATTACCATTGTTCACTCAATGCACACCCTGTCTTTTTGACAAGGTTACTATAACATTCCCGCTTTTTATCGTCAAGCAATACGGAGCATATCTCTGCTGAATTTTCCAAGATTTCTGTCTTACTCCAAAACAGCTTCTCTGCTCCGTACTACGGACATTTATAAATATTTTCAAGAATGCTCCCGCAGACATTGACATTATTTTCCGAAATGGAATAATCCCTTTTTCTCATACGGCTCTGATGTATAGGAAAGCAGCTCATAGCCGATATCCTTGATCGCTTTTTTCGCCCAGGGGATATCCAGCTCCGCGTCACTGATCACCACTGTCTCCCCGTTTTTCGCAGAGGAAGTTACCTTCTTCACCTTAAAATTTTGACGAATCAGATCATTCATATGAGATTCACACATTCCGCACATCATACCGTCAATTTTCAGAACTGTTTTTACCATAGTACCAACCTTCCTTTCATAAAACGACATTTCTAATACTTTTCACATCCATCCAGAGACTTCTGGTATCGAAAATTAGCATTTTCTGCCAGCCCCACCCACTGCTTACTGCTTTTCGCAATCGAAACAGGGAACTTACTTGGTTTAGTCATATACCCCCTGTGGGTATCTAAACTATAGCGCCGCAGACAGCATTTGTCAAACCGGGAAGATGTTTCTGAGATATTTTTTCATTAGAACGTGTTTCATTCTGTTTCGGACGCGCAGGCTGCGCATCCTGTCTTGGGCTTTCGTATCTAGTTTTTTCCCGCCAGTCCTGAAATCTGCTGCAGCAGTTCCAAATCGCTGGACTTCACTTTCAGATTCGTCGTCATCTTCTCTCCTTCCGGCGTCGTCACACTTATCTCAATAATACTGTCCTCCCGCAGCCCTTTCTGATAAACTGCGCTGCAAAATGCCGGGAACTTGGGATGATTCTTTTTAAATGTATTCCATGCTCCCATCAGTTTCATCATATTTCCCATGTTGCCTAAATTTCCCATGATACGGATTCCTCCATTATTTTGTTTAAGCGGATATTCGCAATCCGCTTCACTGCTTATTGCTTTTCGCAATTAAAGCAGGGGACTTCCTTGCTTCGGTTAAATTATTACTAAAAATATCCCTCAGGGCATTGAACCCTGGGGGACCCTATATACCTTCTATCTTTCCATCTGCTCCAGACAGATCCTTCCTTGTACCCAATTCCTGATTATGCTGCTCCATACAAAACTCACTTCATACCTTTTTCATTTCTTACATTTTATTATAACCAGTTTACACCTGTTTCTCAATCAGAATTTCTCACTCCCAGGATCTGCTTCTCCAGCTCCTCATGAGGATGTCTCTCATCTCTCTGGTAGACATCGATGCCATGAATATTGGCGCTGCGGTCTGTAAATGCCGGAAACAGAAAACCGCACTCCGGGTCGCCCGGCTCATAATCTCCGTAAATCGGACAGATCGCGCAGATCAGAAATTTGTATACTTCTTCTGACTCCCACAGACTCTCCTTATCCTGTGCTTTCAGCGGCACATCGTAACTTCCCTGGAAAAAATAGATCCCGTAATCTCCGGACGCCCGGTAACATTCCCCGATTTTCTCATACAACACATCCAGAAGCGCATCATTTTTCAGCTCACAGTCTTTTAGCGCCATCAGCATCTGCCATACGCTGCCCGGCTTTTCGTCCTCTGTTGAAAATAAATATTCTTTCAGCTTCACATTCGTCTCCCCGAAAGGGATCTGTTTGGCAATCGCCAGCTTCTGAGTCTGTTCCGACGGCTGCAGCTTCTGGAAATGCGTGTGGAACGTATCTTCCACAAATCCGTCACCATCCAGGTATGCCCCCGCAATTCTCCCGAAACAGTTCCTTTTCAGCGTCATTCTTCTGGTCAGTTCCAGCATATCTTCCCTGTTAATTCTGTGCATCTTATCCTCCTGCCCCGCATTGCCACCTGTATTTCTGCTTTTATATACTCACTTTAAGTAAACGGACCTTTGCATTCTGCTTTGCTATCTGAATGCTTATCTTCATTCTGTCATATTCTAATCGTGAAAGCTTCTCTGAATATCCGCATTAATTTTTTAGTATATCACAGATTGTGCTGTTTTCTTATGGAAATTTCCGTATTTCCCGTCACTTTTAGATTCTTGTCACAAATTTCCCGTTTTCTTTATATTTCAGGTAAAAATAGCCTAAAAAAAGCGCAAAACCCCCGGAATTTTCTCTCTGTGTTTTGGCCTTCTAATCGTGAGTTTTTCAACGAATTATGTTGATTTTGTAAAGTAAATATGTATAATTATGATAGGGAAACGAGGTAAATCGTTTCTGAACAGGATATTACAACCCTGTACTTGCAGGCGATTGTTATATTACTATAGAAAGAAAGAGGTCAAGAAGATGGCAAAAATTGATTTAACCAAGTATGGCATCACTGGAACTACAGAAATCGTGTACAACCCCTCTTATGAAATGTTATTTGAAGAGGAGACCAAACCGGGTCTGGAAGGTTATGAAAAGGGTCAGGTAAGTGAACTTGGCGCTGTTAACGTTATGACAGGTATCTACACAGGTCGTTCTCCCAAAGATAAGTATATCGTAG
>CAKRNX010000085.1 GCA_934371475.1 uncultured Lachnospiraceae bacterium | reverse complement strand
CTTCATACCCTGCGGCCTGTATGCCCGATGTGGAAACAGAGATCACAAAAGCCTGCTCAACCTTTTCCTCCAGTGTTACCTTCAGAGAGGACGGGGAAATCTCAATCTCATCCCATGTAATAGAAGGATTGCTGCATGTCACAGTCAGCGGAACGGTATTCATATCCGTGATATTCTCCAGATCTGCCTCAATATAAAAATCAGATCCGTTCTTAGCCAGCCGATCCAGCACTTTCCTTCGCTCTTTGACTTTAATCGTTACAGTGCCGCTGCCCTCCAGCTCCGCCACCTTGCCGATATCAGCCACGCTGTCCTGATTAACCACTTTGATCGGCACATTCGTAAACAGCATGGACTTGGTAGGATTGTTGTTGTTCGTCACCAGCAGCCAGATCAGTGCGGCCACCACCAGCGCAATAATTTTCAGCCCGATATTATCGGTCAGTTTATTTCTGAATTTACTCTTCATTCTTGGTCCATCCCTTCCACAGCTTAAACTTTCTGGAAACGATCGACTTGTTCTGCAGAACTGTCAGCCGCTCTCTCAGCTGGTCAGCCGTCACATTCCGGTTCAGGACGCCGCGGTACGCGATCGAGATCGCACCCGTCTCCTCCGACACAATAATTGTCAGAGAATCTGTCACCTCGCTAATCCCCACACCGGCACGGTGTCTGGTGCCCAGTTCCTTGCTCAGATGCATATTGTCGGAGAGAGGCAGATAACACGTAGCCGCTGTAATCCGATCTCCCCGCATAATCACCGCCCCGTCATGCAGCGGTGTATTATGTTCAAAAATGTTGATCAGAAGCTGACTGGTAAGCAGCGCATCCAGACGGATCCCTGTACGCTCATATTCATCCAGTTTCTCATTCTGTTCAATTACAATTAACGCACCGGTTTTGACTTTCGCCATCTCCACTGTACCTTTCACCAGCTCGTTAATTGTCTTGTCGCTGAACAGCTCCTGCACAGAACGCACGTTATCCAAAGGAAGCAGGCTTGAAATCAGCTGTTTCTCCCCCAGCTGCTCCAGCACCTTTCTCAGCTCCGGCTGAAATACCACTACTGCTGTCATAATTGCAATACTAAGTCCATGGTTGACAATATAAATCAGTGTATCCATCTGAAGCACATAAACCAATCCCACACAGATCACAATCGTAAGAATACCCTTCAGTAGCGTCCATGCCCTGCTGTCCTTAATCCAGAGCAGCAGCTTATATACAATATACGCCAGAATAAAAATCTCCAGAATATCTGTAAATCTGATTGTAATTGACGGCAGTTTCAGCCACGTAAGCCGACCTGCAATCCATGATGATATTCTGCTCATTCTCCGCCGTCTCCTTTTTCCGTTTTATCGTACCCGGCCTCCATCTTGGGAACCGCTTTTACATAATAATAATAGTCGTCATCCTCAAACTGCAGTCTCTGCACACGCCTGTAATCCGGAGTATGACACAAAAACTGCACCAGCATTCCCGCCAGCACACCTGCAGCTAACTGGAACACCGTCTGTATCCATGAAACTTTCACGCCAAGAAACAGCATTTCCATACCGTTAAGCATTACAAATACCAGCGCTCCTGCCAGTATTCCAAGAGACCAGCTGTAGTTTACCGCCAGGCTGCGCAGCAGACACACCGCACAGAATACCGCCAGCAGCACAACCAGTAACAGGATCATCTCCCGGCTGACAATACATTCCTGAAACATTGCCGGAACCCGCTCCAGCATCTGCAGCTGAAATCCTGTCGCCGCCTCAGTCTCCATCAACGCGCCTGTCATATAATACAGTACCGTGCCGACTGCAATTCCGACCGCAGCTGATGGCCCGCACAACAGACCAAAGACCACCGGAGCCGCAAAAGGAATCCTAAGTCCCAGACAGATGCAGACGCCGACTACACTCCATACCTGCCCCGGACAGAAAGACACATAACACAGCGCAGCAACAAACAGCACTGCTGCCGCCACAGCTGCCGCCGCTGGAGAATGCATCCAGAGCCCCGCTTCCCAGACTGCCACGGCCGCCAGAAACATCCAGCGATCAGGAAGAATCGCACAGAGTGCCGCCGCAATCACAATCACGGGAAGCAGCTCCAGGATCCGCCCCCCGGTGCCTGACGCAATCGTCAGCAGCAGCAACAGCGATGCCAAGAATTTTCCTCCGGCTCTCAGCCAGGCTTCATATTCTGAACAGAAACGCAGCAACGCTGCCTTTCCTCTCCACAATTCTCTCATGCTCTTCCCTCCTGCCTTTACAGCCTGTATATCTCAAGAATGCCCTGGCATTCCTGTTGCGCAAATCCATTGTCCACTGGACAATGTGCGCCCTGCCGGAGACTATATCAGATGCGCCAGTTCATCGAGCAGCTCCTCATACTCTCTTGCCGCCTCGCTGCTGCGCCTGTAACGCCAGATTGCCTGCAGGAAGGTTACCGCCAGCGTAATGATCAGTACCGCCAGATATGCTGCCAGAACGCCGGTTCCAAACAGCGTCAGCTCGCCTTCTGCTGTCACATCCAGAAGAAACTGTATATGGCAGACACACCAGATACCAAGAATCAGCAGAAACACTGCTGTAATCCTCAGTCCGTTTTTCAACATGGGAATCCCCACATAATCGCTCTTGAAACTCTCCCTTACCCGTCCAAGTTCTTTTCCTTCTGTCTTTTCCAGCATAGCCAGCCGGGTCATCAGACGAATTTTCTGCTGATTGGGCCTCTCCATATCCTCTCTTCCTTCCCGGTACCGCAAAAATGCCAAAACATTTCTGAATCTCTGTTTTTATTATAACATATCCACTGTCTGAGTAAAACCTATTATTTTACGATTACAGCGGATGATAGAAATGCATAACATGCAGCAATCCGTGTATTTTTTGCCGGACTGCGAAATCATTTTTCAAACACGCTCTAAGACATCCGCACAGGACGCCCTGTGCAGAGCGCCAGAAAATAAACCTGCGTAATCCCTGCCTCATGCAGTGTCCGACAAATCTCATCTATCGTAGAACCTGTCGTATAAATATCGTCAATCAGCAACACAGGCTCCCGGATTTTATCCGCTCTCAGCAGCCGGAACGCATTTTTCAGATTACTGATCCTCTCCTGTGCCCCCAGCTCTTTCTGCGGCAGAGTATAGCGCTGCCTTATCAGGCTCTCCGTATCCACCGGGATCCCTGTCAGACGTCCGATTTTCACAGCCAGGAGCCGGCTTTGATCAAATCCTCTCTCCCTGCGCTTTTTCTCATTCATAGGAACCGGTATCAGCACAGACGGAGTAACGGCACGGATAAACGCTCTCTGGCTTCTGACCATCTCCTCTGCATAAAAGTCAAGATATTCCCTGTGATTATAGAATTTCATCCGCTGCACTGACTCCCGGAATTCTTTCTCATAAACAAACGTAGACCTGCCCCGGATAAACGCATGATCCATCTTCCGGCAGACCGTACAGTATTCTTCCGTATCCCGATACAGAGGTTTCCCGCATTTTTTACACAGCGGCTCCCGGATAAAAGGCAGCTTTGCACGACACACCTTACAGACTCTCTCTCCTCCGGCAGGGAGAATCCGCTGACAGATCGGGCAGCGCGGCGGATAGAGCAGATCCAGGATTCTGCTGCCAATTTCTGTCAGCGTATCCGTCACCTGTTTCTGCCTGCGTTCCCGTTTCTCTGCCTCTTCCCCGGCACACCTTCCCGTTCTGCACTGTTCCCTTACTTCTTCCCCCACATATATTCCTGTCCCACACCGTTCCCTTTTGTCTTCTCCCACATACTTTCCTGTTTTACACTGTTCCCTTATACACTGTTTTTCTGAATACTTTCCCTTTCTTCTCTGTCTCTCTGTCACAGACTCTTACCGCATCTCTCCCATTTCCCTCATGCGCAGTGCCAGTGTCGTATAGCGCCTCTGTTCCAGCGTATTGTCAATCATCTGATAAAAAACATCCGGATCTCCTACCAGTGTGACACAGCTTTTTGCTCTGGTCACCGCAGTATACAGCAGATTTCGGTTCATCAGCATCCTTGGTCCGGGCAGCAGAGGAATGACCACAGCCGGATACTCACTTCCCTGAGACTTGTGAATCGTCACCGCATACGCCAGCTCCAGCTCTTCCAGTCCCGCAAACGGATATTCTACAAAACGGTACTCGTCAAATTCCACTGTCAGCTTCTCCGTATACTCGTTAATCTCACGGACAATCCCCATATCACCGTTAAACACACCGGTTCCCCGTTCTACCGGCATCCCGTGTTTTCCACGGATCTCCCATTCGATCTGATAATTATTCCTGATCTGCATGACCTTGTCCCCTTCCCGGAACAGATTCTCACCACGCAGATACTCCGCCTTGGAAACATCCTTTGGATTTAGGTATTCCTGAAGGATCCTGTTAAGCCGCTCTACCCCCAGCAGTCCTTTTCTCGTCGGTGTCAGCACCTGGATCTCGCTCTGTTCAGCTCCCACGTAGCGCGGCATCTTATCTCGCACCAGCTGAATGGCAATACTGATAATCACATTGGCATCGTATCGCTTCAGAAAAAAGAAATCCCGGCTCTTATTCGTCAGCTCCATATGCTCGCCGCGGTTTATTTTATGGGCATTGATGACAATATCACTCTCCGATGCCTGTCTGAAAATCCTTGTCAGACGCACTACCTGGCACTGTCCGGAATGGATGATATCCTTCAGCACACTGCCCGGACCCACAGACGGCAGCTGATTTACATCTCCCACCATGACCAGTCTCGTGCCCACTACAAGCGCCGACAGCAGCGCATACATCAGATGAATATCCACCATAGACATCTCATCCACAATAATCACATCTGTCTCCAGCGGGTTATCCGCATTTCTTCCGAATGCGCTGCCGCTGTCCGGTCCTCCGGCCACCTCCAGCAGACGGTGAATTGTTCGGGCCTCATAACCGGTCGCCTCCGTCATTCGCTTGGCCGCCCTTCCTGTGGGCGCTGCCAGCGCAATCTCCAGCCCCTCTTCCATGAAAAAGGAAATCATGGTATTAATCGTGGTTGTCTTTCCTGTACCAGGTCCGCCCGTGATGACTGTCAGACCGCATCGCACTGCCTGAATAATAGCTTCCCGCTGCATCTCATCAAGCACTGTCTGATTCTTTTTTTCAATCTTCTGAATTTTTTCCAGAATTTTCTCTTTGTCAATCTCACCGGTAACGTTCAGATCATGAAGCATCTTGGCTGTATTCAGCTCCAGATGATAATAGACCGCGGCATAGACTCTGACTTCATCCTGTTCTTCCCGGATCACCAGTTTCCTGTCAATAGCAAGATCCGCAAGGTAATTGTCCATACTACCCAGATTGATGCCCAGAAGGTCCGCCGTTCTGCGGATCACCTCTTCTCTGGGCAGATAGATATGCCCCTCCATGGAGGCCTGCTGCAAAATATAAAAAATACCGCTCCGGATACGGAAATCCGAATCGGTATGAATCCCCGCTCGCTTTGCGATCTCATCTGCCATATGAAACCCCACACCCTCGATATCGTCTGCCATGCGGTATGGATTTTCTCTGATGACACGGTAAATCTCATTGCCGTAACGCTTGTATATTTTCATCGCCAGGGCAGAAGATATGCTGTACTGCTGCAGGAAGATCATTGCTTCCCGCATGTCCTTCTTTTCTTCCACCTGCTGCGCAATCTCACGGGCCTTGCGCTCGCTGATCCCCTTGATCTCTGCCAGCCGCTCCGGCTCCATCTCAATAATCCGGAATGTATCTTCCTTAAATCTGCGCACAATTCTTGCCGCCAGGGCGCTTCCCACGCCTCTGATTGCGCCGGAGCCGAGATATCGCTCAATCGCCAGCCGATCCTCCGGTGTCTTCTCCTGATAACTTTCAATCCGGAACTGCTCCCCATAAGTGGCATGCTCCGTGTAACGCCCCTGCGCCTGGATCAGCTCGCCCTCCGCCAGAAGGGGCAGCATTCCCACACAGGTAATCTCCTCATCTCCCGAAACAAGATTCAGCACGGTATATCCATTATCGCTGTTCCGGTATACAATGTGTTCTACATATCCTTCCAGTATTTCCATCCGCCATGCTCCGCTTCTGCTATTCTTCCTCTGCACGGCGGCTTCCTGACTGAGTCAGTTCCACATACATGCCGGTTCCCATAGCCACCGCGATCATGGGGTCCTCCGCAGTCATCGTATTCACGCCGGTTCTGGCTTCAATCAGCTCCTCAAGCCCGTCAAGAAGCGCACCGCCGCCGACCAGCACAATGCCGCGCTCCACCACATCAGCCGCCAGTTCCGGAGGTGTCCTCTCCAGGACACTGTGAACAGCATCTACAATCTGTGCTACTATATCCTTCAGCGCCTCTCTCGTATCCTCAGACGTCACCTTCACCATCTTTGGCAGTCCGGTCACAAGATCTCTTCCATTAACCTCCATGGAACTTTCCTCCGGACGTTCAAACGCCGTGCCAATGGCAATCTTAATCTCTTCCGCCGTCTGTTCCCCAATCATCAAACCATAATGCGCCTTGACATATTTGACAATTGCATCGTCAAAATCCTCACCGCCAACCTTGACCGCCTGACTCACGACAATGCCGTTAATCGAAAGCACTGACACGTTGCAGGTGCCGCCTCCGATATCCACAATCATGTTGCCGCTGGGTCTGGAAATATCAATGCCTGCGCCAATCGCTGCTGCCACCGGCTCCTCTACCATGTAAACTTCTCTGGCTCCCGCCTGGTAAGTCGCATCCTCCACGGCCTTGCGCTCTACTTCCGTCACACTGGTCGGCACGCAGATACTGACCCTCGGTTTGCGGAAAGACAGTCTCCCTACTGCCTTCTGAATAAAATAACGCAGCATCTGTTCTGTCACCATATAATCAGAAATAATCCCATTTTTCATCGGATGGACTGCCACAATGTTTCCCGGCGTACGCCCCAGCATCAGCCGGGCTTCCTCGCCGATCGCTTTTATTTTATTGGTATCCCTGTCAAATGCCACTACGGAAGGTTCCTTCAAAACCACTCCTTTTCCTCTGACAAATACCAGGATACTCGATGTTCCAAGATCAATTCCAATATCTGTACCTGCCATATAATCCCCCCTGTCATCCGGGAATGCCCCGGCATTCCCCACTCCTTAGTACTCTGCTGTTTTGAGAGTTACCCCACATTCGATGTACGATGTGCCGCTCTCCCGCGAAAAACCAAAATCAGCGCCAGTGACACAACCACGAGCACCGCGGACAGCAGCTGCGACACCGGAAGTCCCACCACCGGCAGCAGCAGCTGATCCGTGCGCAGCCCCTCAATCCAGAATCTCCCTGCTCCGTAGAGCAGTATATAACACAATACAATCTCCCCGTTAAACTTCTTGAAGCCTTTCAGCGTCAGTGTCAGCAGTACTGCCAGCACACCGAGATTCCACAGTGACTCATACAGGAAAGTCGGGTGTACCTGAATGTAGGTCACACCGTCTATCACCTGTTCGTGAGCCGTCATCTCGGCCGTTACTTCAGAGAGACGCACCGCATCCAGCGGAAGCTGCATGGCCAGCAGATTATCCGTATATCCGCCAAACGCCTCCCTGTTAAAGAAATTACCCCAGCGTCCGATGGCCTGTCCCAGCACCAGACCGATGCAGGCGGTATCCATCAGCACCGCATAGTTTATTTTTTTTATCTTTCCATAGACAATGCAGGTAGCCACTCCGCCGATCACACCGCCGTAGATTGCCAGTCCGCCGCCCCTGAAATTGAAAATCTCCTCCGGATGAGCTCCATAATAATCCCAGGAAAAAATTACGTAATACAGCCTTGCGCACAGCAGCGACACCACAATAGCCACCATGGCCAGATTAAAATACTGATCAGGATCCTGCCCCGTCTTTTTCGCCGCCCACATGACAATGCAGATCCCTGCCACCATAGCCAGCGCAATCACAATGCCGTAGTAGGCAATCTCAAACCCAAACACTGAAACCGTCTTGCCCACATGCGAAAATGTAATTCCCAGATTGGGAAAACCGATTGACGATGTCATATTTTTCCTTCCCTATATAATCAGACATTAAAGCGGAACAGGATCACATCGCCGTCCTGCACCACGTAATCTTTGCCTTCCAGACCAACCAGTCCTTTTTCTCTCGCTGCTGCCAGTGAACCGCATTCCAGCAGATCTTTATAATTTACAACCTCGGCACGGATAAATCCGCGTTCAAAATCAGAATGAATCTTTCCTGCTGCCTGGGGAGCCTTTGTACCCTTGCGGATTGTCCAAGCACGGGTCTCTGTCTCTCCGGCTGTCAGGAAGCTCATCAGTCCCAGCAGATCATAGCTGGCGCGGATCAGCTTCTCCAGGCCTGACTCTTTCAGTCCGAGATCCTCCAGGAACATGGCCTTTTCATCTTCTTCCAGTTCAGAGATCTCTTCTTCAATCTGCGCGCAGATGACAAATACTCCGCTGCCTGTCTCCTTGGCATACTCCCGCACTTCCTGCACGTAATGATTACCGGTTCCGTCATCTGCCAGATCATCCTCGCTGACATTTGCCGCAAAAATCACTGGTTTTGCAGTCAGCAGATTGTAGGATGCCAGCCATTCCTGCTCTTCCTCATCATCGGTCTGGAATGTAATGGCCAGTTTTTCAGACTCCAGATGCTCCTTGATCCGGTTTAACAGTTCCAGCTCCTTGGCCTGCGTCTTGTCATTTTTTGCTGCTCTGGCTACCTTTGAAATCCTTCTCTCCAGAATCTCAAGATCAGAGAAGATCAGCTCCAGATTGATGGTCTCAATATCTCGAACCGGATCCACGCTCCCATCTACATGAATGACATTACTGTCCTCAAAGCAGCGCACCACATGCACGATAGCATCTACTTCACGGATATTGGCCAGGAACTGGTTGCCCAGACCTTCCCCCTTGGATGCGCCCTTTACCAGGCCTGCAATATCCACAAACTCAATCACCGCCGGTGTCACCTTGGCAGAATGATACAGATCAGCCAGAAGCTTCAGTCTCTCATCCGGTACTGCCACAACCCCCACATTGGGATCAATTGTACAGAACGGATAGTTGGCAGACTCGGCGCCTGCCTTGGTCAGTGAATTAAACAGTGTACTTTTTCCCACATTGGGAAGTCCCACGATACCAAGTTTCATTTTTTCTGTTTCCTCCTATAAATCCTTTGATTTCAAGGGATTTCAGCATACTTATTTTGCAGGCGGGCCATTTAGCGGGCCATTAACATTGCCATAAGCGCTTCCGCTACCAATTCCATTTCTTTTTTCTTTTCTTCCTCGGTAGTATGAACATATAAGT
>CAKRNX010000084.1 GCA_934371475.1 uncultured Lachnospiraceae bacterium | reverse complement strand
ACAATTATATAACGTCCTCTATACAGAAATATGCGGTTTTAAGCCATTTTTGTGGCAAAAAAGCCGCATATTTTTTCGCCATGCGTGCAAAAATCCGTCCGGTAGACGAATTTTTGTTGTAGCAATGACTTGACATCCGCGGGAGCATTATGTACAGCACAAAGTCTCCCTAAAATATGAAAAATGAGAAATTTTTATAACTATAAGCTTTCGTGCCTTAATGATAGCGGCAGGATCTTTACCGGAAAAGGATAAGAAATTGCCCGGTTAAATAACAGGATTGTGAGAGTGAAAAGTATGTAAACAATCCGTGTCCTGCAGAGTCAATTGTAAATCATAGGTAGATCAGATATAATAGTTTATAATTGAGAAAAAAAGAAGCGGCTAAAAGAATGACTTTGCGATTTTGTTGAAAAGAGGTACTGTGTCTGAGAGGGGAGGCGGGGAAGTGATATGCAGTTGTCAAAGTGTTGTATGGTGGAAATTTTCGTTACAGTTCTGATTGGAATATTCTGTATCGGAATTGCAGCAAACCGACAGGAAGAATATGGAGGGTATGAACGGCGCTTTACTTTTATCTCTCCTTTAAAATGGGATTATACCGCGCTTGGGATGGAAGAGGCGGCCAGGGAACAGAATGCCAGTATGAAATATGTGTATTTTGACGGGCTTGATACGCAGAGACAGGTTGAGGCAATCCGCGAGGCAATTTTATCAGAGGTGGATGGGATTATCACTGCCGGAATGGAAGATTCGGAAGAACTGTATCAGGTTATTGATGAGGTGAAAGAAGCAGGGATCCCGCTTGTGCTGGTTGACAATGATCTGAAAGACAGCAGCAGGATCTGTTATGTTGGCACGGATAATAAAGAAATGGGAAAAAGAGCGGCAGATACGCTTGCAGGATATACAGAAGGAAAGGCTGAAGTTGGCGTGATTGTTTCTTCTCTGGAAGCGCCAAACCAGAGGCAGCGTCTGGATGGGCTGAAAGAAGTGCTGGAACAGTATCCGGGTATGGAAATTGTGGATGTCAGGGAATGTAATTCAAACAGGATTTCTATTTATCAGGAGCTTCCTCAGATGCTGGAAGATCATCCGGAAATTGACGCGCTGTTCCTGGCAGAAGCGGCATCGACGGCTTTTGTCGGGGATGTGCTGGAAAAAAGCGGGATGAGTGAGAAGGATCTGAAGATTGTAGGCATTGACGGAGTCAACAGAGGGGATGATCCGGAAGAGTATGGAAATTTAAACAGCTATATGAGTAAAAGTCAATGGCAGATAGATGTATTTCAGCAGGATTTTTTCGCACAGGGTTATGAGGCGGTACAGGTATTGTGCCGATGGATCAGGGGAGAGAACGTAGAGCGCTGCATTTATACAGATATCTGCAAAATTAATCAGGATAATGTGAATGATTTAAATGAACAGTATTCGGGAGAAATTGCATGGCATCAGTATTAAAGAAAGAAAAAGATAATACCATTAAAGGAACCATTCAACAGTACTTTGCTGAAAACACGATGATTGTTTTGTGTATTTTCCTGAGCTGTATGATAATAACCGCCATGATTATCATGGAATATCAGCAGGAAAACAGCAGTCTTCTGAGACTGAATGATTTTTATGAGCAGATGAAAGAAAATGATTCTCTGCTTTTTCATTATGTATTCAGCGATGTCAGGGAAGGCGAAGAGGAGCTTCTGGATCATATCGCTCAGACGGCAGAAATACTGGAAGAGATTCAGAACAGCCAGGTGAGTGAGACATTTTATCGGGATGTGGATGATATCCGGAATATTTACAGCGGTTATTATGAGAGTGCAAAACAGATAATCCGATGTAATGAGGAGAAGAAAAATATCACAGAAATTTATCAGATGTACGAAAGTTCAGAGAAACGGATTGAATTAATGGAGGCAGGGATCCAGTCTCTGTACGCCCAGCAGCTTCGCAGGGGGAAAGAAAGGATGGAGTATCGCAGAAAACAGCTGATGATCTCTATCGTGACTCTGGTGTTGTGCATTGTGGCGGGGATTCTTCGCCAGTATCTGTCTGCAAGAAAGCTGTCGCAGAAAATCACAGCGCCGATTGTGTATCTTACCGATGAAGTACATAAGATTGAAAAACACGGGATGGACAGCGCAGATGTGCTTGCTGTTGTTCCGGAATCAAATGCTGAGATAAAGGGTCTGACAGAAATGTATAATTCCATGCTGCAGACAATCAGGCGGCAGATCCGGGACAGAGAAGAATATATGAAGACAGAGCTGCGGCTTCAGGAAGAAGTGGTGGAAAATCTGAAAATCAGCAACGAGCTGAAAAAAATGCAGTATTATGCTCTGCAGATGCAGATCAATCCGCATTTTTTATTTAATACACTGAACATGATCTCACAGACGGCCATGATGGAACAGGGAACGGAGACGGTGGAGCTGATTGGCTGTACTGCAGAATATCTGCGCTATTCGCTGGATTACGCGGACAGGGCAGTGCCGCTTCAAAAGGAGATTGAGGAGCTTGGAAATTATATTTATATCCAGGAGAAGAGATTTGGCGATCGGATCTGTGTCCGGTTTGATCTGGATGAATCGTTCGGGGATACGATCGTGCCGAGTATGATTTTGCAGCCTTTGGTGGAGAATGCGGTTGTACATGGGGTTGGGATGTATGAGAAAGACGCAAGGATTGATATTATCACCAGAAGATCGGCAGACGGAAAAAATGGCATGATTGTAATCCGGGATAACGGCGTGGGCATGACGCAGGAGCAGGTGGATCGATTGAGAGAGCAGGTGTTTGACAGGACAAAAGAAATAGAAAAGATAGGACTGCACAATGTCTGGAAGCGGCTGCAGATTTTCTTCAACTGCGAAGTGCCGGTGGAGATTTGCAGCGAACCGGGCAGAGGGACAGAGATCACAATCGGTTTGCCTTTGGAAAACAGATGAAAAAGCAGATGGGTGGAGGGCGAAATGTATCAGGTTTTAATTGCAGATGATGAAGTAATAGAATGTAAGGGGCTGGAATGGATTCTGCGCAGAGAATTTCCAAAATTGCAGATTCTTCCCTCCGTGTACAGCGGTACGCAGCTGATCAAGGCAATTGAAGAATATGATCCGGATCTTGTGATCACCGATATCAATATGCCTGGAATGAGCGGGCTGGAAGCGCTGGATATTATACAGATGAAGCAGAAAAAAATTGCTTCCATTATTCTGACGGCATACAGTGATTTTGCATTTGCCCAGAAGGCAGTGTCGCTGGGGGTCTCCAGCTATCTGGTGAAGCCGGTGCGGCCGGAACTTTTTGTGGAAGCAGTAAAAAAGATCTGCCGGGAGCTGGACGGAAGAGAAGAGAAACAGCGCAAGATAGAAAAGACAGAACAGCTGGAAAAAGAAATGCAGGACCTGGTGGAGAAAGAAATTATGCAGGCGCTGATTTTGGGAGAACCGGAGAGTGCCGGAGCAGATCGCTTTTTGCAGACTCTTCCCGTTCCGTTTGACGGAGGCGTTATCCTTACATTTCCGGGGATTGGGACGATTGCTGATAAGGAAAAGGAACGGTATGAAAAGCTGGCAGAATATCTGAAAAAAACTGGGACATGCATCCAGCAGTTTTACCGAAAAGATCTTGTGATTTGCCTGCTTCCTTATGAAAAACTGGATGCAGATCATTATCAGGAATGGCTGGAAGATATGCTGGGTACTGTATTTCACTGCCTCGATATGGATGGGAGTGTCTGCGGGATCAGCAGCTGGAAGGAAAACTTTTATGAGCTGTCGGATGCTGTCAGGGAGAGCAGGATTGCTCTGTACGGGAATGAGGGCAGGCAGTTATGTTTTTATGAGGAGCGATCTGCAGTAAAGGAAGTGGAAGATTTCCGGGAACTGGAAAAACAGTTCCTGAGCCTGGTATCAGACGGTGAGCAGGAGCAGTGGGAGAACTGTATCAGGGAGTGGAGCCGCAGAAACAGAGAAGAACAGATCGGTCTGGAAGTTGCCCGCCTTTATGCCGCGCAGATGTTAATGCAGGGCAGTCATGTGATTTTGATGAGTGATTTGAGAATTTCCGGTACAGGCAGAAATTACGGATATTACTGGAGAAAACTGACCGGGTGCGGCACAATGGATGAACTGGAAGAATTTTTGCTTCAGGAGATCCGGGGGCTGAGGGCACATGGAGAAGCTGGAAAAAAAATATATCAGAAATATGTGGAGATGAGCCTGCTTTATATGGAAAATCATTATCAGGATGATATTTCCCTGGAACAGCTGGCAGAGAAAAACAGCATCTCAACGTTTTATCTGAGCCGCCTGTTTCGTCAGGAGATGGGAAGAACGTTCGTTGATATTCTGACAGATATCCGCATCCGGAAAGCGATTGATATGCTGTATCAGGACGATTACAAGATCCAGGAGATCGGCGGTATGGTGGGATATCAGAATATGGGACATTTCTTCAAGGTGTTCAAGAAACAAACCGGGATGACGCCGGGAGAGATGAAAAAATATCTGAACCTGATGTAAATGAAAGCAATCTCCCAATTTTTACCTGTGTATTATTTAGGGCGTGTTTGAAAAAGGTTTTCGTAGACTGTAGTTTGCAGTTTGGGAGAATGTTTTTCAAATACGCTTTCATGCTAATCGCAAGAAAATGTATGACTACAAAAAAACGTTCTTTTTTTCACAGATTTTGATACGTTGCTGGCAAAAATGATGAGCTTACAGATCCCTGCCGGTATTTTATAATAAAACTATCAAAAAATGCTGCCGCAGAGGACGGCAGAAAAAGGGGGATTTAAGTATGAAAACAAGAAATCTGGTTGTTGCAGGGATGCTGCTGGGAGCGATCTGTGTTATGGGATCCATGAGCGCACTGGCGGCAGAAGACCGGGCTATGGAGATTACGGCAGAGACATATATTGCTGATTTTGGACAGACAGTGAAAACCTTTGTTCTGGACGGGGTTCCGGAAGAGGCAGCAAATGTCAAAGCGGAAGATTTTGCGATTGCGAATGATATTGTAGCGGCAGTTCAGAAAGTGCAGGGAGAAGATGACGTGACGGAAGTGTCCTATGAGGACGGAAAGCTTACGCTGACGGTAGGTGAGTTCCGTTATCTGCCCAGCGACTTTGTGGTGGCGTATGTAGGAAACGAAGATATCAATCTGAGCTTTACAAAAGATCAGGTATCCACAGTTCATACAGAAATCGCAGATCAGTTTGAAGCAGCAGAGGAAAATGGAGTACATTATCGAATTTATATTCCTGAAGAAGTAAATGAAGCACTCCCAATGGTTATCTGGACTCATGGCGGAGGAGAAAAAGGAACGGATAACTGGGCACAGATTGCGGCAAACAAAGGTGCGACAGCATGGGTTGAGCGTTACAAGGACGTGGTTGTACTGGCTCCACAGGCAGAAGAAGACTGGAATGAGGACATGTTCGAAGTAATCAGAAATAAAATTCTTGAACTGGAAGAAAAGGGAATCGTTGATCCAGACAGAGTTTATGGATCCGGATGCTCGTTTGGCGGTATGGGATGTATCCTGAATGCACAGTATAATAAAGATCTGATGGCAGCCATCGCTCCGATTTGTCCTTCTATGAATGACGTATCCATGCCGGCATTAAAAGAACTGACTGACATGGGAGTCTGGGTTTCCACAGCAGTGGAAGATACGTTCCCGGACAGAGACGACTGTGTGGTTGAGTGCGTGACAGATCTGCAGGAACATGGCAATGAAAATGCACAGTATACCTTATATGAGCCGGATGAGTATCTGAAATACAATCTTGGAACAGCGACCGCAGAAAATGAACTGAAAACAGAATATCATCATGCATGGGTTTTAACATTGAACAATGAATACGGCATTATGGACTGGCTGATGGAGCAGACAAAATAAAAGGCAGAAAAGGAGAATTTGAGTATGAAAATGAGAAATCTGGTTGTTGCAGGAATGCTGCTGGGAGCGATGTGTGTCATGGGATCCATGAGCGTATGGGCAGAAGAAGCGCAGGAACTGACACCGGGCGTGACTGTCACGGAAGATGCAGAGTCACCAACAGGATATACGGCGCAGTTTGTCTATGAAGACGGAGAAGCACAGAAAGTTACGCTGTCCGGTGCATTCGCATTTTACAACGATGAAAAAGAGATCAGAGGCACAGCACCTGAGACATTTTTCACACCGTATGAGTGGGAGAACGGCATGTTCGAGGCCGGTGATGAAGCTTACTCAGAAGAGATGAAAAAGGTTGAGGGAACTGATTACTGGACGCTGTCCCTGCCGCTTCCGAGCGGACATTATCAGTATGTATTCCATGTGGATGACGGAGAAGAAGGACTGGAAGATCCGACCAATCCGATGGAGGCATCCGGAGTAACAAATGGAAACAAATATGGCAGAAGTACATTCAATGTACCGTATGATGCGGAAAAACAGTCAGAATCCATTGATTTTGATTATACGGCGGACAGAACAGACGAAAAAGCAGGAACTTTGGTATATGAGAACTATACGGACTGTCTGGGAGAGGAAAGACCTCTGGGAATTTATGTGCCGTATGGATATGATGAAAACCGTGAAGAACCGTATAAAGTGCTGTATCTGTCACACGGTGGCGGTGGAAATGAAGTAGACTGGTTTGCCGGTGCAAATGTCGATGCGATTTTTGACAACCTGAGCGCAGATGGAAAAGTAGAAGAAACGATCATTGTTACCAGCGATAATAATCCGTATATGGATGGTTTCAGCGTTTCAGAAAATATGATGAAGAACCTGACAGAGAACATCATTCCCTATATGGAAGAGCATTACAATGTCTCCACCGAAAGTGATGGCAGAGCATATGCAGGACTTTCCATGGGTGGCATGATCACATCAAATATCCTTTATAACTGCTCAGATATGTTCGGATATTTCGGTATTTTCAGCGCGGCAGACACCAACCTTGATTTTTCCGAGTCAGGTATCAGTGCAGAAAATTGTCCGTCTATTTTACTCGGCGGCGGTATTTATGATTTTGGCCTGATTAAGCCGGAAGGATCTGATCCGGATCTGACGATCAATACATTAAAGAACAGCTTTGATGAATTAGAGATCCCGTATGGATATTCAGAAGCATACGGTTCCCATGACTGGAATACTTGGATGCAGCTGATCAAGGTATTTGCAGAAGAATATTTGTGGAAATAAGTGAAAATTAATAAAATTCAGAAGCTGTCGTTTCGCTGGCGCGAAGCGGCAGCTTTTGCTGTAGAGAAAAAACTTAATACTAGAGTGTGTTTGAAAAACCATTTCCGCGATCTGCGAGCCCCACTTTGCGGTATATTTTGCCCTTATTCGGTTGACGTAGCCCCGCTACGCCGCCCTCATTCGGGCGAAATCTCCCACAAACTGGAATTCGCAGCTCACAAAAAGCCTTTTTCAAACACGCTCTAGATATATAGTAAAAAGCAAGGTAAGAAGATATTTAGGATTTATGTTATGGGGAAAATACTGCCAGATTATCTTAAAACTATTGTAATATTTTTAAAATTATTGTAAAATATGGATTAAAGTGAGAAATATAAACGTATGCTCAACAGGGAAAGGGAGGGGCAAGATGAAAAAAGGAAAAGCAGCTGCGATAGGATTTTTTCTGCTGATGATCTGCTGTCTGTTCCCGGCGGGGGAGACGCAGGCGGCGACGGCCAAGAGACTGTTTTCGCTGGTGGTGAATGACGGTTTCGTGGAGCAGACGATTCCTGTGTACCGCTATACATCAGGGAACAGCTCATATGTAGCGGCGAAAAAAAGTCTGCGCACATTCTACGTGTATGCAGGATCAAAAAGTGTATCAGTAAAGATCACAGGGAAGACGGCGCTGTACAAAAAACTGTATAAGAGCCTTACCTACAAAAAGAAAGCGGCACTTTCCGCAACGACTTCCCTGAATTATACTGTAAAAAGCAGAAACGGCAAAAAGGAGACTTTCCAGCTGAAGCTGCTGCGTCCTTCCATGCCAAAAGTTAAGTCGTTGTCGGTATCGCCGAACAGCAGCACAGGATTTACGCCGGGCAACTATAACAGAATGTCCGTGAAACTCAAGACGAGCGCGAAGGTGGCGGTCAAGACTTACTTTAAGATTACCAACAGTAATGGTAAGCTGGTGTATACCAAGGTACTGGGAACGAAAAAATCAGCTTCATTTACCGATTATTGGGATGGCAGGCCTTCAGCTAAAAATGCGGCAGGGTTGTCGGCTTCGGATTACGTTCCGGCGGGAAGATACACGCTGACTGCCTGGCTGCAGTATCAGGTAGGCGGCAGAAACAAATATATCAAAAAAAGTGTGCCGGTGACCGTAAAAGGACAGTCGTCCTCCGAGAATGGCGGTGATAAGAAGGATGAAAAACCGACAAATTCTTCTTTCCAGGCGAAAAACTGGAACTGGACAGTGCAGCTGTCCGGCGACGATACGCTGGATTATCTGGCCGAGGTGGTCTGCCAGCAGGTGCTGACCAACAGTATGTCAGAGGTGGAGCGGGCCAAAGCACTCTATACCTGGTATGGCAAGAATATTGTCTACAAGAGAGGTTCTGCTCCCAGTTCCAAGGATGGACAGAAGAGCTATATGGACGTGACCAGTGAGTCAGCCAAAGCAGCGATTGCCGCCTATGGGAAGCAGGCAGATGCCATGATCGCACAGGGCAGAGCAGTGGTGAATGTGAAGGATAATCTTTATCCGACTAAGGGATATTCCGTATCGAGAAAAATCTCAGTTTCCACCTGGAATTTGGTGAAGCGCTACGGAGACTGTATTGTGATGGCCGGCACGTATGAGACGCTGCTGCGCCATGCGGGGATTTCCGCGGATCTGATCCTCAACACGCTCAAAAGCGGGGAAAGCCCGGGACGTCACTGCTGGAATATTGTAAAGATTGGCGGCAAATATTATTATGCGGACGCCAATCAGATCACAAACAGTTATGAGACATCAGGCCATCTGGGGTATACATTCTTCCTGGGCGGTACAGATACGTTTTATCAGTACAAACTCTACAGCACAGTGCAGACGAATGTGACGCTTGTGAAGCCCTCCCAGGTCAGCAAAAAGGACTGTCCGGGAAAATAGGGAACAAAAGTGTGCTTCACATATTTTCGCGGGAGATAATTTCGGCAGCACAACTTTTGTTCCCTACGTGAATATGCTGTGTATGCGGTTGACTGACATATGGTTCGCGGAAATAATATCAGAAATAAATCTGAAGGTTCTCCGGGAGTTCTTCTAAATCGGAAGAATTTCCGGGGAATTTTTATTTCACAGGAAATTGCATCCTGTGAAATAAAAAGCCTCCGGCATGAATTT
>CAKRNX010000083.1 GCA_934371475.1 uncultured Lachnospiraceae bacterium | reverse complement strand
CCCGATACAGTGTCTGAAAAGTCTGATAGGGAAATGCCGCTCCGTACTTTGCCATAAAATATGCTTTCCTCTCTCCGGCTCCCATTCCCAGCGTATAATAAATATTGTCACCCAGCTTTCCATATCCCATCTGCGCTCCGGCCTCATCCCAGGAGCGCATCACAACCCGCTCGCTGTCATACATCAGACCGTCCATGTCAAACACAACGGCCTCTACCAGTGCCTTCTTTCCTTTCCATTCTGCCTGAAGCATTCCAGTTTCTCCCTTCCTTTTTCCTTTGCTATACAGTTCAAAAATACCCCGGCATTTTTGCTGCGAGGTGAGTCATCTCACATCTGATATGACGCAATTATAACGATTAGGGTGTCAAAACATTTCGATTCCAGATTTCACGGATTGTGAAAAAGCTTTTCACTTTTACTCACAGTTTTTTGCGGAAAATCTGTTCTGTCACAGCCTCATATTCACTGCACCGCTGCACTTTCATCAGCTGTTTTTTCAGCCTTTCATCATCTGAAAACAAGGAAAATTCATAATTCCACAGTTCCTTCATTTTGAAAAGTACCGGCCGGTCCCCCGAAAGGCTCTCCCTGTAATCATGGTATATTCTGTCGTGGAACTGTATGATTTTCTCCCAGTCAGGCTTTACCTGACTGCAGATCTCATCCACCAACATAGGGTTTCTCAGTATCCCCCTACCCAGCATCACTGCATTTACCTGTGGAAATCTCTCACAGAACCGCTGGTAATCCTCTGATGTAAAGATATCTCCATTATAACACAGCGGATGCCTGCACTGGTCCGCCGCTTTCTGAAAACTGTCCCATCTGGGAACTCCCCTGTAATAATCTTCTCTTGTTCTCGGATGCACAATCAGCTCCTTCAGCGGATACTGATTAAAAATATGCAGAAGACGCTCAAACTCTTCCGGCTCATAACGTCCAACCCTGGTCTTGACAGAAATCCTGCAGGGTGCCTGTGAAAAAATATGATTAAGAAACGCGTCCAGCTGATCCGGAAACTCCAGAAACCCGCTGCCTTTGCCTTTTGACACCACAGTTCCGGACGGACATCCCAGATTCAGATTAATTTCATCGTACCCCTGATCAGCCAGCGCCCGCGCCGTAAAAAGAAAATCTTCCGCTTGATTCGTTAAAATCTGCGGTACCGTGCATACACCCCTGTTATGCTCCGGGCTGATCTCATTGCGCTCTTTCGCATTAAAATCTCGCTTCCGGTGCGGCTCCACAAACGGAATAAAATATTTATCCACATTGTGAAAAAAATCCTGATATGCTCTCCGGTACAGATATCCGGTAATACCCTCAAGCGGTGCCAGATAAAACTTCATACATAACTCCTTTTCTTCAAGAATATCCCTGCATTCTTGCTGCAAAGTGCCCATCATGCATCTGCATGACCTGTTTCTCCTTCAAACGTCAGCAGCATATCGTTCCATTTTGCTCCGCCGTGAGAAGAAGCTGAGACTCCCATCCACTGAAAACCAAATGTCTCATAATAATGAATCAGCCTGTCCTTACAGGTGAGCACAACACCTTTTCTCCCGCGCGCCCTGGCTGAATCAATCATTGCCCTTATCAGCGCCGATGCCACACCCTGTCTGCGATACTCCGGCAGCACATCCAGCCCGAATACCATCTGGTATCTTCCGTCTTTTCTATGCAGCGAGATATCGTGATACATCTCATCCCTCAGTATCGCTTCATCCGCTGTACTTCCATTTATGAAACCGATCACTTGTCCGTCTTTTTCCGCTACAAAAAAATTCTCCCCGAAGGCCCGGAAACGCTCATGGAACTCCTTTTTCCCCGCCGCTTCCGCTGCCGGAAAACACACGGCCTCTATCTCAATCATCGCCTCCAGATCCTCTCTTTTTGCGGGTCTTACCTGAATTGTTGTTTCCTTTTTCACTTTTTCTTTCCTCTTTCTTTCACTCTCATCCAATATTTTCTGTATCAATTATAATATCCAAAAGGCTAAAGCCTGTTTAAAAATGGGGCTTGCAGATAGATTGCGGAAATGTTTTCAAACATGCTCTAAAAGGTGTCATCAGAAAAAAGGCAGGAATTTGATTCCTGCCCCTCTCTTTGACTGTTTTCTCTGCTGCTCTGTGCAGAAACTTTCTGAATTATTTTTCTTCAGACGGCTTCCAGTTTTTGTAATTCTCGTATTTATGCTCATGATGTTCTTTCTGTGACCACAGTTCCTCAGCGCATGGCTTCCAGGTCTTTGCATATTCTGCACATTTTCCGCACAGATGCTCTACCGTCTCAGGAGACTGCAGGTCTGTGGACTTCGCACCTGACTCATGTACCATCTTCTGCAGGATCTCAGGATTCTCCAGCATCGGGCACGGTCTCAGATGGTTCTTATTGAATGGCTGGTTATCGCGGTATGCCATAAACAGCGGCTGCTTCAGACACTCTAACAGTGTATTGGTATGGATATTGGCACTCGAATAATGGATAAATACGCAGGGTTCTGCATCGCCGTTGGCATTGATGTGGAAGTAGTTTCTTCCTCCGGCAATACATCCTCCTACATACTCGCCGTCATTCTGGAAATCCATGGCAAAAATCTGTTTTCCACCTGTAAATCCTCTGATCTCGCGTACTCTATGATACATATATTCTCTCTGCTCTTTGGTCGGCATCAGATCCGGAGCCGCTTCATTACCTACCGGCATCAGATGGAAGTACCAGGTGAAACGACATCCCTTCTCAATAATCATATCCAGGAATTCGTCAGAAGTTACCACTTCCACGTTTTTGCTGGTATAGCAGATGGAAGTACCAAAAATCTGGCCGGATGCCTTCAGAAGATCCATTGCATGCATCACGCGGTCAAATACGCCCTCTCCGCGGCGAAGGTCATTGACATCTGAGAAACCTTCCAGACTGATGGAAAGAGACAGGTTGCCGACTCTTCTCATCTCCTCGCAAAATGCTTCATCTACCAGTGTTCCGTTTGTAAAGGCATGAAACTCACAGTCATTGTGCTTCTCGCACAGACGGATGATATCAGCTTTGCGCACCAGAGGTTCTCCACCGGTAAACATATAGAAGTAAATACCTAACTCTTTTCCCTGAGTAACAATATTGTCCATATCTTCAAAAGAAAGGTTCAGCTTGTGTCCGTACTCTGCTGCCCAGCATCCTGTACAGTGCAGATTGCATGCGCTGGTTGGATCCATCAGAATCAGCCACGGAATATTGCAGTTGTGTACCTTTCTCATCTCACGGATTGTCTTGGTTCCGCGGAATGCCGCTTCATAACCCAGGTTCAGAGCCGTCATCTTTGCCACATGCGGATCCACCTCGTCCAACAGGCGGTTTACATACTGCATCCATTTGGAATCCGGATCTTGAATCATTGCCCGCGCTCCGTCATAAGATGATTTTTGGAAGGTATCTCCCATATATTTTTCTGCAAGATCTACGATCTCCAGAAGTCCTTTCTCCCTGTCTTTATTCATATGCTTCAGTGCTATGCTGATCGCTGCACCGAAAGCCGCCCTAGTCGCTTTATGTGTCATCTCTCCCATTTTATTTTCCTCCTTAGATTTTCTGGTTTATTTCATACCCGACAGATCATTATATCTGCTCTGCCGCTTACCTTTAGTCAAATCATTACATCAGATGGCGTGTTATTACATCTACTCCTGTAATCAGAAAAAGAATGCCGCCCACACCATAAATACCGCTTCGAAACCTGCAGCCCTGATGATAACCCATAAAAATACCAGCAATCACAGCCAGTATCGTTGCACACGCCATAATAGCACATGTTGTAACCAGGTGGATCCCCAGGAAACCACAGCCGATCCCTGCCAGGAAGGTAAAACATCCAATCAGTGCAGCCTCCATAAAAATATGCTTATACCGTATCTCTGATAATCTTTCCTGAATGACCTCACGCTTCCATGCTTTTCTCAACATATAGACTGCTTCACCCAGAAAAATAATCACCACCAGCACATAGCACAGAATCTTCAGATCCTGTGAGGACTGTCTGAATAAGGGTATCATTGTAATCAGATATCCCACAGACATCGCCGCAATCTGCCAGACAAAAAAAATGCCGCAGACACAGATCAGTTTTCCTATATGTATCTGCCTGAGCATTGTGCCCTCGTATTCCGCTACCAGAAATATATGCAGAGACAGACCGATAATTATCAACAGGCATTCTGTTAAATTCACGTTTTCTCACCTCCCTAGACCTGTTAACAGTTTACCTGTTTCTCAAAAAATTTGCAAAATACATCTTCCTTTATATGTATAAAAAGGACTACATTTGAAATCAAATGTAGCCCTCTCATGATGATTACGGACGATTTGTATATCTCAACTACTCAAACCGCACAATCTCCCGCCGCAGCCTTCCGATAATCTTTTTCTCCAGTCTGGAAATGTAAGACTGGGATATCCCCAGCATGTCTGCGACCTCTTTCTGAGTCTTTTCTTTTCCGTCTCCCGTACTAAACCCGAAGCGCAGCCGCACAATCATCTGTTCCCTTTTAGAAAGCCTTGAAATCGCCCGTTTCAGCACTCTGTGCTCCGCCTCTGTCTCCATATTGCGGTAGATTACATCCTCGTCCGTCCCCAGAATATCCGAAAGAAGCAGCTCGTTTCCATCCCAGTCCACATTCAGTGGTTCATCGATGGATACCTCCATCTTTGTCTTGCTGTTTCTGCGCAGATACATCAGTATCTCATTTTCAATGCACCGCGAGGCATAGGTAGCCAGCTTGATATTTTTATCCGGATTAAATGTATTAATCGCTTTAATCAGACCAATTGTTCCGATGGAGATCAGATCTTCCACCCCTACTCCGGTGTTGTCAAATTTCTTGGCTATGTACACCACCAGCCTCAGATTATGCTCAATCAGAGACGCCCTGGCGCTGCCATCCTCTTCTGTTCCCAGCTTTCCAATCATCTCTGTCTCCATATCCGCATCCAGAGGTGCCGGAAGTATCTCCGCCCCGCCGATATAATGCGTCTCACTCCTCTTCTGAAAAATCAGTCCTCCCAGACTGTTTACAATCTGAAATTTGAAATACCCCGGCACCACTACTTTTGCCACCATATCTGTTCCTCCCCTGCATTTTCTTTTTGTCTCCCGTCTGTCCTGCCCGTTTTTATCCTGTTTTGATCTGCATTGGATTCAGAATCATCTGGTACTGCCCTTTCCGGCTCAGCTGTTGTTTGCAGACAGCCAGCACCGGATGTGTAATTCTGACATTTTCTCCTCTGTATCTGATATACATGGCATCCACAACCATTCCCTGCATCCATCCCTTCTCCGTTCCAACAGAATAATAGGGGATCAGCAGATACCCGTTTTTTTCCTGCTGTATTCGACAATACCGCTGCATCTTCACTGCCTCTTTCTCCTCCAGAATACTCACCGGTCTTCCGGTCAGCGGCTCTTTCAGACGGTTGCCCGTATCAATCAGTCCCGTCAGCTCCCACCTGTCTCCCTGATCCTCGAGTATCACTTTGGCCCGGTATTCCTCCAGTCCCATCCGCTCCCTCAGTCTTCGAATCAGACAGTCCGCCGCCAGATATCCCGGCACGGCAGCCGCCGCCACCGGCGTCTTCCATAAAGAAAAAATCATCCGGCAGATGCCCCCAAAGAATGCACCTGCCGACAGCAGATACACCATACTCGCGCCCGTTTCACGCCAGCTTCTGCATCCAAGCCCCATCACTGCCATGATGACCGCACACAGACAAAGAAGCAAGGCAGCTGCCGGCCGGTTTCCCGTGATCCGGAAAAAAACTGCTGTGCACACCGTGCCGGATCCTGTCAGGGCAGCCAGCCAGATCTTCGCCGCGGAAAGGCTTCGGTTCATCAGCTTTCCGCCGATTTTCTGCAAAATCACCAGTATGATCAGAATTTCCAGAAACAGCTGATCTATGTAGACCTCATAATACAAAAAACACCCCCTGCAGTCCGTAATGTATTCAACATCTTTTTCTGAATACATTATAGACCACAGGGGGTATCTTATTTTGTCAAACCAGTGTCCGGTTTCCCGTGTTTTATCCGATACATTCCGACATAATCCTGAGAACATTTTCCAGCTTTGATGCGGGAAGCTGTCCCGGCGCTGAGGCTTTGCCCGCCATTCCAAACGTGATGGCTGATCCTGAAAACGATCCGGCTATGCGGCTGAGAGAACCCAGCGCACCCATCGACATCGTCACAAAAGGACGGTCCGCCCATTCCTGTTCCATACGAACAGATGCCTCCAGAAGCTTCAGCACATCCCACTTATCCCTGGGCATCACAGCCAGCTTTGTGATATCCATATCCAGCTGCTGCATCCTGCGCAGTATTCCCGTCATAATCTCGGAACTCGGTGTTTTCTCAAAATCATGAAAAGACCCCAGCACCGCAACCCGATGGCTGTGAGCAGCCGCAATCAGCTCTGCTGCCAGTTTTTCCCCGCGGTTTAACTCTACATCCACCAAATCTGCCAGCCCGCTCTCCACCGCGCTCCTGATCACAGTCTTATACATTTCTCTGCTGATCCTGCGGTTCCCGCCTTCTTCTCCGGTACGGAACGTATAAAGCAGCGGTTTTTCACCGATCTTTTCCCGTATCAACTGCAGAGCCTCCGTCTGGATCTCCTGTTTCTCTGTATCCTTATAAAAATCCGCCCTCCATTCCACGAGATCCCACGGGTTCTGATCCAGCCCCGCCAGAACCGCTGTCAGCTCATTTCTGTCCGCCGCCACCAGCGGAATACATATTTTGGGAATCCCTACGCCGATTTCTGTATTTCTGATTTTTACTGTCTTTTTACTTACCAACAGTTCCACCTTTCTTTCTTTTCCCATATTTTCTTCTGCAAAAAAACTTCTGCTGTGCTCTGCTCCTTCCTGTAATGCGGAAATTCTCATCCGCACATTCTTCTCCCTGCCGCCGCTTGCGTTCTTCCGCAACCGCCTGCTCTTTTGCAGAGCATCCTGCTTTCCTAAACCATCTGTATTCTATCACATTTCATAGCACGTCTGCAAGAATTGTGGTACACTGGAACGTGTCTGAAAAAGCTTTTTGTAATATGAATTTTAGATTTTAGGAGGTTTTCATATGGATTTTTCTATTACCGGCCACACCCGTCTCGGCGGCCTGCTCGGTTCTCCTGTGGCGCACAGCATTTCCCCTATGATGCACAATGACAGTTTCCGACATCTTGGATTGGACTGTGTCTATCTCTGCTTTGACGTTGCACCTGCGCGTCTGCCCGGTGTTGTGTCTGCTCTTCGTGACATGAATGTATACGGTTTTAATCTGACGATGCCAGACAAAGAAGCGGTTATACCCTGTCTGGACCAGCTTTCCCTCGAAGCCGAACTGATTGGCGCAGTTAATACCGTAAAAAATGAAGACGGCATACTTACCGGATACAACACGGATGGCATCGGCTATATGCAGGCTGTCCGCTATGCCGGATACGACGTCATTGGAAAGGAAATGACCCTCCTTGGCGCCGGAGGCGCTGCAAGTGCCATTGCAGTCCAGGCCGCCATCGACGGAGTCAGCCATCTCCATCTCGTAAGCCGCCGCGGTCATTCCTGGGCTAAAGCGGAAGCACTTGTGGAAAAGATTAACAGCCGTACTTCCTGTCATGCCGATCTGACTGATCTGGCTGACAGCACCACTCTGCGCAGCCTTCTGGAGCGCAGCACGCTGCTCACAAATGCAACATCTGCCGGTATGGCTCCCCACACGGACCTGACCCCGCTCTCTGATTCTTCCTTGCTCCATCCGGGTCTGGTGGTCTCAGACATCATCTACAATCCCAGACAGACCAGACTTCTTACCGAGGCAAAGCAGGCCGGATGCGCCGTATTTAACGGTATGTATATGCTGCTCTACCAGGGAGCTGCCGCATTTCAGATCTGGACCGGACACGAAATGCCTGTGGAACTGATCCTCGCGCGCTACTTTAAAGCGGAATAATCCGGATCTTCTTGTAACAAAAGTGTGCTTCGCACACCCCGCGAACCACTGCCTTGGCAGCACAGCTTTTGTTCCGCGCGCGAGCAAGCTGCGTTAGCAGCGTACTTCTTCTCTGCGAGCTGCGCAGTCTACACTCCGTTTCGGTCGGCGCAAAACCATTGTCCACCGGACAATGTGCGCCATGCCGGATGCTTTTATTTCACAGGACGCAATTTCCTGTGAAAGAACAAAAGTGTGCTTCGCACCCCCCGCGGGCTACTGCTTTGGCAGCACAGCTTTTGTTCCGCGCGCGAGCAGGCTGCGTTAGCAGCGTACTTCTTCTCTGCGAGCTGCGCATCTTGCCGGATGCTTTTTATTTCACAGGACGCAATTTCCTGTGAAATAACAAAAGTGTGCTTCGCACACTCCGCGAACCACTGCCTTGGCAGCACAGCTTTTGTTCCGCGCGCGAGCAGGCTGCGTTAGCAGCGTACTTCCTCTCTGCGAGCTGCGCATCTTGCCGGATGCTTTTATTTCACAGGACGCAATTTCCTGTGAAATAAAAGCATCCCCTCTGCCCAGTATACAGCACATCTGGGAGAAGGGATGCTTCATTTATGCCTGCAGGCAACGCTCTAATATCCATGCCTGCATGAATATTAGACGGCTGCCGCCGGGATATTTTACTCTGTTTTAATTTCTCTTCAGGAAATCCGGAATCTGAATATCTTTCTCGGCTACTTTGCTCTCCGGCGTTCTCAGACGAGTGATGGGAGTCGATGTCGGCGCTTTGGACGCTGCCTGTGAGGTTTGGTTGTTTTTCTGGAACGAAAACCCGCCAGCCGGTCTGCTCTCCTGCTTCGGATAACGGTAATCGGGAACAAGATTTCTGCGCATCCCGCCGGTCTTCGGAGCCTCTTTGTTCGTATCCTCCAGTCCGGTTGCAATTACGGTAATGCTTGCCTCATCTGCATAGGTATCATCGTACATTGCACCAAAAATAATATTGGCATTGTCTCCGGCCAGCTCCTGCACATAGCTTGCTGCATCGTTGGCATCCATAAGGGAGATATCTCCGGAAATATTAATGATGACATGGGAAGCACCCTCAATAGTAGTCTCAAGCAGCGGGCTGGCAACAGCCTGTTTCACTGCCTCCAGAGCCTTATCATCACCTTTGGCCTGTCCGATACCGATATGAGCGATACCCTTGTTGCTCATGACAGTCTGCACATCGGCAAAGTCCAGATTGATCAGTGCCGGCAGATTGATCAGGTCTGTGATACCCTGTACTGCCTGCTGAAGCACTTCATCTGCTTTCTTTAATGCCTCCGGCATGGTAGTCCGGCGGTCTACAATCTCAAGAAGTTTGTCATTGGGGA
>CAKRNX010000082.1 GCA_934371475.1 uncultured Lachnospiraceae bacterium | reverse complement strand
CGGATATGGTGCAGGCAATGGCACGATGTCTGTCCAGGCATTTTCGCTATATGCTGTCAGGCAGCGATCAGGTGCCGCTTGAGGAAGAGCTGGAATATATCCGGAATTATTTTGAGATTCAGGAAATGAAAAAACGGACCGGATTTTCTTTTACGATTGATGCGGAGGAAGAACTGCTGGATGTGGAGATCCCGATCCTTTCCCTGCAGACTCTCTCAGAAAATGTGCTGAAACATTCCGGGCGAACGGATGTAAAGATTGCGATCCGGGCTGAGACGGAGAGCGGGGAAATGGTGCTTTCTGTAGATGACAATGGCATCGGTTTTCCGGAGACGGAACGAATGCGGGAAGAGAGCGGCGGGATCGGCCTGAAAAATGTCAGACAGAGGCTTCAGCTGCGCTATCACGGCCGGGCGCGTCTGGTTCTTTATAACCGCAGTGAAGGCGGGGCTCATGCGGAAATCCGTATTCCTCTGGACAATGGTTTTGCGCCGACCGAAACGGAGTGCAGATTCACAGAAAAAAGCAGTCTGACATGATGCGATGCACAGACTGTGTAAGGAAAGTTTTCATTTCAGAATATTCCGCATGGCCGGATGGCAGAGTAATTGAAGAAAAGATAAAGTTGCTGCAGTACTCAGAACAGACACAGAAAAGACAGAGGAAATGAGATGGACAGAAACAACGGAGGAAAAATAATGCTTGCAGCTGCATTGCTGACCGCACTGACAGGTGCGCCTTTCTGTTATGCGGCGCAGCAGGAAGAGATTACGTTGAATGTAGTGATCTGGTATGATTTTTCCATACCGGAAGATTTTGATATGATCCAGGAGCGGGCAGATGCGATGACAGAAGAGACCCTGGGATTGCATGTTAATCTTGTGCCGGTGCTGGGAAGCACGCTGCGCAGGGAAGTGGATATGATTGAGAAGGAAGGCGGCTGTGTGGATGTCGTGGTAAATGAGAACGATTCGTTTCCTATGCGTCCGCTGGATGATCTGCTGGAAGAGTACGGGCAGGATATTATGCGGCTGGCAGGGGAGAAAGAGCTGGATTGGACCAGAAAAAATGGTGTGCTCTACGGACTTCCGTCCCGTGCGGACTGCGTGGCCTCTGCCGGGATTGCATTTCGCAGCGATATTCTGGAAAAGTATGAGATTGATATATCGCAGCTGACGACGCTGGAGCAGGTAGACGAGCTGTATGATAAAATCAGTGCTCTGGAGCCGGATCTGACGATGGTATCACCGCTGTATACGGGAAGGGGTTTTGCAACCCGCTATAAACAGTACAGTGCAGTGCCGGATACAGTATTTGATTTTAGGGGGGACGATCCCACGGCAGTAAATGTCTATGAGACACAGGAATATGAGGACTTTGTCACATTGATCCGCAGCTGGTATGAAAAAGGATATCTTCCGGATGAGCTGCCGCTGATTAATGTAAAAGGTCAGGACCTGATGCGCACCGGCACGCTGTTCTCGTATTTCTGTGCCTGTAAGCCGGGCATTGAATGGGAGGAGAATGTCAGCTCCCGCTATGAAGTGACAGTGGTTTCTATGAAGGAGCCTGAGATCACGAATGATTCTGTGCAGATTTCTCCATGGGGCATTGCAGAGGAATCCACGCATCCGGAGGAATCTATGCGTTTCCTGAATATGCTGTACAGTGACAGCGATCTGGTGAATCTGCTGATCAACGGAGTAGAAGGCGTACACTACGAGGTCAGGGAAGACGGAATGATTGATTTCCCTGACGGCGTGACAGCGGAAAATTCCGGTTATTATCCGAATATGGGATGGTCATTTCCCAATCAGATGCTTTCATATGTCTGGGAGGGAAATGAGGTCAATCTCTGGGAGGAGACGCAGAAATTTGTGGAATCAGCAGAGGTATCGCCGGTACTTGGGTTTGCATTTGATGATACAGAGGTAAAGCGCATGAACCGGACGTTAAATGAGATTGCAGAGAAATATTCTTCCGGTCTGGAGTCCGGTCTTCTGGATCCGGAAGTTTATCTGAAAAAAATGCGGGCAGAGATGAGGGAGGCGGGTTCCGATCAGGTCAGGGAGGAGCTGCAGAGACAGTATGAAGCTTGGAAGGAGAATAAGCAGTGAGACTTTTGATGGTAGATGATAATGTGCCTTTTCTGGAGGGAATGGTGCGCTCCGTGGACTGGGAGCAGTTTGGCGTTATTGATGATGTGCTGACAGCCTATTCTATGAAGCAGGCCATGGAGATACTGGAGCGGCAGGAGATTTCGCTGTTGGTGACGGATATCCGGATGGATCAGGGCAGTGGTCTGGAGCTGCTGGAATGGATGAATGAAAAAAACTTCTGCTTTGCAAGCATTATTATCAGCAGTTTTTCCGAATTCCGGTATGCACAGAAGGCAGTGAGCCTTGGGGTGACGGAATATCTGCTCAAGCCCATGGAGCCGGATGAGTTCTGCCGGGCGGTGTATAAGGCGATCCATTCCTATGAGGAAAAAGAGAAAAAGCAGGGTGCCGGGAAAGCCGCAGCGCAGCCGGATACAGAAAATGCCAGAGTGGTCCGCCGGCTGAAGGAGTTTATAGAGGAGCATATTTCCGGAGAAATCGGGCGGAGTCAGCTGGCAGAGGTGGCAGGATTCAATCCGGAATATCTGTCGGTATTTTTCAGGAAAGAGACAGGGCAGACTCTGACGGAATATATCCGTGAGCGGAGACTGACCCTGGCGGCAGAGATGCTGGCACAGACGAATCTGTCAATCAGTGTGATCAGCCAGAATTGCGGGTTTGAGACGCTCTCCTACTTTTCGAATCTGTTTCGCCAGAAAACAGGCATGACACCCAGGGAATATCGGAAACAGCGGACGGAATAATGGGTCAGCTAGCCGTGCCGGCACGGAGCCGGCCGCGGGAATTACCCTGATTCATCAGCGCAGCGTCAAAAAAGTGTTTTCTTTTTTTTCTGTTTCATAGTAATATTAAAAAGAGCGGTTTACAGGGTAAATTGGCGATTTCGAACAGCTGTGGGACGCAGTATGACCCAGGGTCAGTGCCTTTGCACAGCAATCAGATAAAAAGGAGAGAGAATATGGCGGCATTAACAATCAGCAGTGAAGAAGAGAAACGGCTGAAAGGACAGGGATTTCTGAATAATAAAGGCACGGACAATTTTTCTGCCCGTGTTCTGAGTGTGAACGGTAAGGTAACAGTCCGTCAGCTGCGCCGGATTGCGGACGCTGCCGAGCGGTTCGGCAACGGCACAGTGACATTTACGACGAGGCTTACCACAGAGATCCCGGGAATTCCCTACGAGAAAATTCCGGAATTTCAGGCATATATTGGAGAAGAGGGACTGGAGACAGGCGGCACGGGACCGAAGGTGCGTCCGGTCGTATCCTGCAAGGGAACAACGTGTCATTTCGGTCTGCTGGATTCCTTTGCTGTTTCAGAAGAGATACACAGGAGGTTTTATACAGGATATCATGATGTGGTGCTGCCGCACAAATTTAAGATTGCAGTGGGCGGATGCCCGAACAATTGCGTAAAGCCGGATCTGAATGATGTGGGCATTATCGGACAGAGGATCCCTCAATATGAGCAGGAGAAATGCAAAGGATGCAAAAAATGTGCGATTGAGGCAGTCTGTCCGGTAAAAGCTGCCGCCAAAGGGGAGGATGGCACGATGCACATTGATACGGAGCGCTGTCTGCACTGCGGGCGCTGCGTAGGAAAGTGTCATTTCAATGCGATCCCGGACGGTACCTTCGGATACAAAGTTTATATCGGAGGGCGCTGGGGTAAAAAATGCGCGCAGGGCCGGGCGCTTGGCCGGATTTTTACCTCTGCAGAAGAGGTGTATGAGGTAGTGGAGAAAGCGATCTTGCTGTTCAAGGAGCAGGGGCAGAAGGGCGAGCGTTTTGCAGAGACCATTCAGAGAATTGGATTTGAAGAGGTGGAGCGCCGGCTGCTGGGATAGCACGTGTCTGAAAAAGATTTTTGCAAGTGGCGGGTTTGAAATGGCGGAAAAGATTTTTGATACACGCTCCGCGAAAAACGGATGGAATAGATCCGCCCGACAGAGAGGGAACAGGGTACCTATGAAAAAATATATCATACTGATGCTGGCAGCGGTGATGCTGCTTATCGGCTCAGTGCAGCTGATGACAGATCAGAAGCAGGAGAATATCACGATCACCCGCCGTTTCACGTTTGTCTGCCCGCTCAAGTGGGAAGATATGGCGGAAGGGATGAAGGCGGCGGACCGGGAATTTGGCACAAATACGAAATTTGTGGGCTTTCAGAGCCTGGATGCGCAGGGGCAGGCCAATGCGTTACAGAAAGCTGTCTATGCGAGAGTGGCCGGGATTATTACAGCGGGAAGCAATTACAGTCCGCTGGTAACAAATGCGGTTAATCAGGCAGTAAAAGAGGGGATTCCTGTGGTTCTGGTGGACTCGGATCTGACGGGATCTGAGAGAACCTGCTACATAGGAACAGATAACAGAGAAGCGGGACGCATCGCCGGTGAGGATCTGGCGGAGGTTTCCGGGCAGAAGGCCAAGATCGGCATTATTGTGTCCCGTCTGGATAATCAGAACCAGCAGGAGCGCGTGGAGGGATTTCAGGAAGCGATCGCAGCCTATCCGGATATGGAGATTGTGGAAGTGTTGGAGTGCGAGTCTGACAGGATGCGGGTGCAGAAGCTGGCAGAACAGATGTTTAAGCAGTATCCGCAGATCGATGCCGTCTACTGTGCGGAGGAAGTGGCCACTCAGATGCTGGGCAGCGTTCTTAAGGGGATGAACAGTTCTCCGGATGATTACCGCGTGGTCGGACACGGACTCAATGAAAAGATCTGGGGTTATATTCAAGAGGGACGATATTATTCTACTATGGTAGAGGAAGATCATGACCGCGGCTATCAGGCAGTCAGTTATCTGTGGAACTATATTAATGGAAGAAACACAGACGTGGATGTAATCAACACAGGTGTGATCAGCGCCAAAAAAGATTTTGATTTTGAGACCTGGAGCAATGAGCATGGGGCGGAGGAGGTTGTATGGGATCTTTCATAAAGAAGAGAAAAGCCGCCACCACGTTCCAGTCCAGGCTGATGAAATTTATGGGCGGCATGGTAATGATGACAGTGGTGCTGCTGTTTCTGAGTATGGGATTTATCGGTCTGATGAATGAGAATTATCAGAGAAACATGCAGCAGCTGATCAATCTAAATGCTTTTTTTCATTATCTGGACAGCATCAACCACAATGTATACAACTATACGCTGGAGGGAGACGAGGATATTTACAAGGCAATCAGCTCGGAGATCCTGGAGGGAAGAAGTATCCTCAAGGAGATGACAGAGGTGCGCATGGGCGAGCAGTTTTACCGTGATATGCGCGATGTGCAGGAGATGTTCTATACGTACACGACCAGCATTGACAAGATTTATGATCACAGCTACCTGTGTGAGGTCATGACGATTGGCAGCAAACAGGTGATTAATAAATATTACAGTGCCACGCAGGATGTGTACATGGCCATCAATGAAGAGTTCCAGGATCTGTATTCCCAGCTTCTGGACGAGGCGGAAACGCAGGCGCGGATTCTGCAGCTGCGCAACCGCATTTACTATATATCGATTATGATTATTATCGTGGCGACAGTGCTGTATGAGATTTTCAATGTGAGAAATATCACTAGACGCGTCATTGCCCCGGTGCAGGAGCTGACGGAGAAAGCCCGCACGTTTGAGGGACACGGCATCAGTCACGCCATGTGCAGCATTCCGCAGGATGTGGACGATGAGATGCATCATCTCCTGCAGGTTTACAATTCCATGATAGCCCGGATACAGAAGCAGATGAAGGAGATCCAGGAAAATGCCAGTGCCAAGGAGCGTCTGAAGGATCAGGAGCTGGAAAATCTTCGGATCAATAACCGCCTGAAATCCAGTGAACTGAAAGCGCTGCAGATGCAGATTAACCCGCATTTTCTGTTTAATACGCTGAACATGATCTCACAGACCGCATATATGGAAAATGCGGAGGATACAGCGGCTCTGCTCGGCACAACGGCAAGGCTGCTGCGCTATACACTGGATAATACGGACAAGGCTGTGACGCTGGCCAAAGAGATAGAGATCCTTGGCAATTATGTCGATCTGCAGGAGAAGCGGTTCGGCGACAGGATCTGTTTTGAGTTCGACCTGGATGAGTCATTTCATCAGATCCTTGTGCCCAGCATGATTTTGCAGCCTCTGGTGGAAAATTCCATCTCCCACGGTGTGGGAATGAAGGGAGAGGGCGCCTGGATCCGGATCTGCACCCGTTACGATGCGCGGCGCAGGCGGGGGATCATTATTATTTCGGATAACGGGATCGGAATGGATAAAGAGACGCTGGCAACCGTGCGCAGAGAGGTAGAACAGACAGAGCGGCCCGGACAGAAGATCGGGCTTGGCAATGTGTATCTGCGTCTGATGATTTTCTTCAGCCACAAGGCGCAGATGAAGGTATTCAGCAGTCCGGAGACAGGAACACGGATTGTGATCAGTCTGCCCTGTGCGGAAGGTGAAGAGGAGGAGAAGAATGTATCGCATTATTGTAGCAGATGATGAAATGATAGAATGCAGGGCGCTGGAGATGATGCTGCGCAATGATTTCCCGGAGCTGGAGGTAGTTCCCAGCGTGTATAACGGGACAGATCTGATTGCCGGGATTGAGAAATACCAGCCGGATATTGCGATAGTGGATATCAATATGCCGCAGCTGAACGGGCTGGATGCGCTGGAGCTGATTCGTACACGCAATCAGCAGTTGAAGATTATCATCAGTTCCGCTTACAGTGATTTTGAATATGTGAAGCGTGCCATGAAGCTGGGAGCTTCGGACTATATTCTCAAGCCTCTTGAGAAAGATGCGTTTGAAGAGACGCTGACCAAGGTTATCGGTGCGCTGCAGAAGGAGCAGAAAAAGGCCAGTTGGGAGCAGGAAAATCAGGAACATCTGGGTGAGATGACACATGCGGTGGGGACAGAATTTCTTTCTTCCCTGATGCTTGGAGAGCCGGATGAAAAAAGCTTTGCAATCTATCAGCGCTCCATGAATCGGGAATATAACGGAGGTGTGCTGGTGTGTGTGAGACGTGCCGGGACAGGTGCGGGAGAAAAGCGGCGATATGACAGAAAAAAAGAAGATACATTTCTGGAGACGGTGCTGGCCGGCATGAATCAGTACAGCAGCTGCGTGGGTAAATGGAACAAGGGAGAACTGTATTTTCTGATTATGGCGGGGAGTCAGATCTCCGGATCCGATATGTGCAGATGGACGGAGGATATTGCAGGAATGCTGCAGGCCATGCTGGAACAGCACGGGCAGGGACAGTTTATCATCGGTGTGAGTACCTGGAAATATGACGGAAAAGAGATGGCGGCAGGGTTGACCGAGAGCCGGATTGCGGCCAGAGCACAGAATACCCCCGGCGTCTATTATTACGAAGTACCCAGAAAGAACAGGGAACAGAGTGGATTTGAGGGATTGGAGGGCAGATGCCGCCAGTGGATCAGGGACGGGCGGATAGACGAATGTCTGGCGGCGATCCATGAAGTTTTTGAACAGATGGAGGAGCCGGGAGCCGCTGAGCTGACCAGACTTCAGACAGATGTGCTGGAATTTATCCTTCCGCTGTATGAGGATATTGAGAGCGGACAGGATTATCTGACCAGATATTCCAAAGATACGAAAGTGACGTTTTCTGCCCTGTCAGAATGTAAATCGAGGGAGGAGCTGGAGCACTGGTGCCGGGAATGCCTCACAAGATTTTCGATGAAAGCCAAATCCGGTGAAAAAAAGAGCCGGGAATATATTGAGCGGACGCTGATGTTCATGGAAGAACATTATATGGAAGATATTTCGCTGGAGGATGTTGCGGACAATTCGGGGATCAGTTCTTTTTATCTGAGCAGACTGCTCAAACAGGAACTGAAGCAGACGTTCGTGGAGATCCTCACTGATATGCGTATGAGGCAGGCACTGAATCTGCTGTGGGATGAGAACAAGACGGTAAAAGAGATTGCGGAGAAATCAGGATACAGTAATATCACATATTTTTATAAAGTATTTAAGAAATATACAGGAATGAATATAGGAGAGATCCGTGATCAGATGAAGTAGGCAGAGAGGACAGGAGACAGGTGAAAGACAGAAAGAGAGGAAAACGGCTGCTGGCGGCGGTGCTGGCCTGCGGGATGGCGGCAGTGACCGGCGCAGTGCCGGCAGCGGCGGATCCTGCGACAACGGATGAGATCACAGAGCGGGAGATCCGAAATGCGGCGCTCTCGCAGAAGGCCGCCACGGAGAGCATGGTGCTGCTGGAAAATCGCAACCAGGTGCTGCCGATTGAGAAATCCGGCAATATTGCGCTGTTTGGCGGCGGGGCGATCAACACGGTGAAGGGCGGAACCGGATCCGGCGATGTGAACCAGCGCTATACGGTGAATGTATGGCAGGGGCTGCAGAATGCGGGCTATCAGGTCACGAGTGTGACGTGGCTGAATACCTACCGGGAAATGTATGAAAAAGGCAGGGCAGAGTTTGAAGGCAGCCTGAGAACAGAATATACCATGGAGGATCCGGAGATCACGAAATCGGATATTGAGGAAGCCAAAGAGGATGGAACGGATACCGCTATCTATGTGCTGGCCAGAAATTCCGGCGAGGGGACGGACCGCACCGTGACAAAGGGAGATTATTATCTGACTGATATCGAGAGAGCCAATCTGGAAAAATTGGCGAAAAATTTTGACAACGTGATTGTAATCTTAAATGTGGGCGGTGTCATCGATACAAAGTTCTTTGATGAGATTGACGGGCTGGATGCGATGCTGCTGATGTCCCAGGCGGGCATGGAGGGCGGCAATGCGGTCGTGAAGGTGCTGAACGGGACGGTGACTCCGTCGGGAAAGCTGACAGATACATGGCCGCAGAATTATGAAGATTACCCGAATGCCAAAACATTTGGAGCCAATGATAATGATGTGCAGCAGGAGGATTACACGGAGGGGATCTATGTAGGATACCGGTATTTTGACACATTTGACGTGACTCCGGCGTATGAGTTTGGTTACGGGAAATCTTACACGGATTTTTCGATTGAGACGCAGAGCGTGGAGGCGGACGCGGAGTTTGTGACAGTGACGGCGACTGTCACGAACACCGGAGATACGTGGTCCGGGAAGGAAGTTGTGGAGATCTATTTTTCCGCGCCGGACGGAGAACTTGAGAAGCCGTATCAGGAGCTGGCAGCTTTCGGAAAAACAGATGAACTGGCGCCCGGCGAGAGCCAGACGATGACGCTGACATTCCCGACGGCCGAGATGGCTTCCTATTCAGAAG
>CAKRNX010000081.1 GCA_934371475.1 uncultured Lachnospiraceae bacterium | reverse complement strand
GTCCTTCACAGTCCAGCACAAGATCTCCCACTTCCACCATCTTGCCTTTGGTCTCCGGGGCAGCTTTCTGTGCGGTCCGGCGGATGATTGCCTTAATCCTGGCCTTTACCTCAAGAATATTGAACGGCTTTGTGATATAGTCATCTGCACCGTACTCAAGACCCAGAATCTTGTCCATATCATCTCCCTTGGCTGTCAGCATGACAATCGGCACATCCGAAAATTCACGGATCTGCTGGCACACCTGCAACCCGTCAAGCTTTGGTAGCATCAGATCCAGAAGAATAATATCGTACTCATTCTCCCTGGCTTTTTTCACTGCCTCTTCTCCGTCGTAAGCGCAGTCTACCTCCATATCATCCTGCTCCAGGCTGAAACGAATGCCCTTTACAATCAGTTTTTCATCATCGACTACCAGAACTTTTTTTCCCATCTTTTAACTCCTTCAGACTGTTATCCTGTCCTTTATTTTCGAAAATACTGCTTCCTTGATACCGCTGATCTGCATAATCTCTTCTATGGCTCCAAAGCCGCCCTGCTGTTCCCGGTAAGAAATAATTGCCTCAGCTTTGGCCTGACCAATGCCCGGCAATGACATCAGATCTTCTGTCGATGCCGTATTCAGATTGATCTTTCCCTGATCTGCGGCATCTGTTTCTGATAACACCGCACCGCCCGTATCAGGCAGCGAACCTTCCGCAACTCCCTTATCACGCATCATAGCGGTCTCTTTCCTCGTATAAATCCGGATCATCTGTCCGTCTGTCAGATACGCTGCCTGGTTGATCCACTCGCGGTCTGCTTCTTCCAGAAAACCTCCCGCTGCTTCCACCGCTTCGCAGACTCTGGCATCAGGTGCAAGATAATACACGCCGGGCATATCCACCGCACCGCACACATAGATCCCGATCCGAGCCTCTGTCAGCTGGTCTGTCTCTTCCCCGGCTTCAGGAGAAGACATATCTGATCCTGTGTCCGTTCCTGTTGCCGGAAAGGCAGTCCCGCTCCCGCCAGTTTCTTCCTGCTCCGGGAAGCCCTGACCCGTATATGGCTCATTTTCTGTTTCATCTCTGTAGGCTATCCCGTCAGAAAACGTTTCCTCCCCGGAACCGCATCCGGTCAGCAGACATGTACACTGGCATGACAATATAAGAAGCATTACCGTTGCATATTGAATTGTTTTTTTCAGATGCATAACACCTCACAGTCTCAAAACCGCGGTTTCCCCCGTTATGCAATTATTTATTTTAACAAAATCGTAAATTACATGCAACATTTTTTCATAATTTATTTTACTCCTGCTCTTCCTTCGCCCATCCAAAAGAGTAGCGTACCGCTTTTTTCCACTGCCGCAGTTCTTTTTCTCTGCGGGTGTGCTCCATATTCGGCTCAAACACATGCTCCAGCGCCCAGTTCTGGCGGATCTGTTCCGTGTCCGTCCAGTATCCGACTGCCAGTCCGGCCAGATAGGCGGCCCCCATGGCAGTTGTCTCAATACATTTAGGCCGCCGTACCGTAGCCGACAGGATATCCGACTGGAACTGCATCAGAAAATCATTCGCGCATGCGCCGCCGTCCACCTTCAACTCATTCAGCCGAATCCCTGAGTCCGCTTCCATCGCTTCGATTACATCCGCAGTCTGAAATGCCAAGGACTCAACGGTAGCTCTGATCAGATGCTCACGCTTTACACCCCGGGTCAGGCCCACAATGGTTCCTCTTGCATACTGATCCCAGTACGGCGCTCCAAGACCGGTAAACGCCGGTACCACATAGACACCATTCGTATCCTGCACAGCATTGCAGTAACGCTCTGTTTCTGCAGCACTGTCTACCAGATGCAGCTCATCCCTTAGCCACTGGACTGCTGCTCCCGCTACGAATACGCTGCCTTCCAGCGCATAACTGACGCTGTTTTTTTCCACACTTGCCGCAATTGTGGTCAGCAGGCCGTTGCTGGATGTTACCGCATTTTTTCCTGTATTCATCAGCAGAAAACAGCCTGTTCCATATGTATTTTTTGCATCGCCTGATTCAAAGCAGCACTGACCGAACAGCGCCGCCTGCTGATCTCCAGCCGCACCGGCAATCGGGATACCATCACCGATCAGGCAGTCCTTTGTGTACCCGTAAATACAGCTGGAAGGACACACTCCGGGAAGCATCTGTTCCGGAATATCCAGTTTCTCCAAAATTTCTTTATCCCACTCCAGCCTGTGGATGTCAAACATCATTGTTCTGGACGCATTTGTATAATCAGTCACATGGATCTTCCGGTCTGTCAGATTCCAGATCAGCCACGTATCTACCGTTCCAAAAAGAAGTTCGCCCCGTCTGGCCCGTTCTCTGGCTCCCTCCACATGATCCAGGATCCATTTCAGCTTGGTTCCGGAAAAATAGGCATCCGGGATCAGTCCTGTCCTGCTGCGGATCACCTCATCAAAGCCCTCTTCCTTTAATTCATCTATCATCTGGGAGGTTCTCCTGCACTGCCAGACAATGGCATTGCAGATCGGCCGCCCCGTCTCTTTTTCCCAGACAATCGTTGTCTCTCTCTGATTGGTAATCCCGATCGCCGCAATGTTTTCCGGCCCCGCGCCGATTTTTCCCATGGCCTCCGCTGCCACTCCGATCTGTGTGGACCAGATGTCCATGGGATCATGCTCTACCCATCCCGGTTTTGGAAAAATCTGCCGAAACTCTCTCTGCGCCACACTGCAGATCTTTCCTTCTCTGTCAAACAGGATACAGCGCGAGCTCGTTGTCCCCTGATCCAGCGCCATAATATATTGATCCATTCCGTACCCTCCTTCATTTGTCTTCCGTAAGTTTCTGCTTCATTGACATTCCAGATTCTTACCTGTTTTTATTATATCTTCCGCGGCACAGCCGCTCAAGCCCTATTTTCAAACACTTTCCGGACAGATAAAAACATCCTCTTTCGAAAACTTAAAGCCCCTGCCGAAATCAAAGAACATCCGATATGGACAGACTCCTGCCTTGCAGCAAGAATACCGGAACATTTTTAAACTGCTGTATTATCTTCCCCGGTTAAAGAAAATAATCCCCACAATACAAACTGCCATTGCAGCAGCCTTTCTCCATTCAAACGGCTGTTTCTCCACGCCAAAAAGGCCAGCCAGCTCAATCAGATAAGCTGCGGCCAGCTGCGATACCACAATCATCATGGCTGCGGCTGCCGGTCCCAGATGTTTCATGGCTCCAATCACCGTAATCGTAATAAAAGCGCCCAGAACTCCGCCCAGCAGAAAATACCACGGTTTTACTCCCGCCAGCCCCGCAAAACTGTGTCTGTCTGTAAAAAACCAGGCCGCCAAACAGAGCAACAGCGCCGTGAACTGTACGAAGGCTGAAGATACCCACAGGCTGGTCTGCTTCGTCACTTCCGTATTAAACACACCCTGCACACTCATTAAAATTCCTGAAATAATTGCCGTAATCATACCCCACATAAAAATCACCCCATCGCAATACTTGTTTTTCAAAGTATGCCCGGATGGGGTGATTCTATTCGTTATTCTGCGAGCAATAAGCTGCGAATAAGCCAAGAGCCATCATTCATGGTTATTTCATTACAGGCAGTTTCCCAGCTTCTCTATCATTTCATCAATCTGTTCTTTTGTGATTACCAGCGGCGGCACAAGACGCAGCACATCGCTGCCTGCGGAAAGCACTACAAGGCCCTGCTCCAGCGCTTTTTTTACGATCTGTCCCACCGGGATGCCGCTCACTACAAGCCCCTGCATAAAGCCAAGGCCGCGCCGCTGTATCAGGCAGTTATGGCGTGTCATCAGCTGATCCAGCTGTTCTTCCAGATAGGGTGTCAGCTCTTTTACATGCTCCACTATATGTTCCTGCTCAAACAGATCAAACACTTTGGACACGGCCGCGCAGGCAAACGGATTGCCGCCGTAGGTCGTTCCATGGTCTCCCGGCACGAGAGAAGAGGCGGCACACTTTTCATTCAGCACGAATGCTCCCACCGGAACACCGCATCCAAGCGCCTTTGCAACCGTCATAATATCCGGTTTCACACCGTACTGCTGCCATGCAAAATAGCTGCCGGTACGCCCCATGCCGCACTGGATCTCATCCAGAATCAGCAGAATATCTTTTTCATCACAAAGCGCCCTCACCCCCTGCAGAAATGCCGGATCAGCCGGATAGATGCCTCCCTCTCCCTGTACAGTCTCCAGAATGATTGCGCAGGTCCGCTCACTGATCTGAGCCTTCACACTCTCCAGATCATTGAAGCGGGCAAATTTCACGCCTCCCATCAGTGGTTTGAAAGGTTCCTGGTAATGAGGATTTCCGGTCACGGAAAGCGCGCCGATGCTTCTTCCATGGAACGAATGCTCCATAGCAATGATCTCATGATCCGTGCGTCCGTCCTTATTGTATGCATAACGGCGCGCCGCCTTCAGCGCACCCTCAATGGACTCTGTTCCGCTGTTTGTAAAAAACACACGGCTCATTCCGCTGACACGCACCAGCTTCTCAGCCGCCTCCATCATGGGAATATTATAATACAGGTTGGAAGTATGGATCAAACGGTCAATCTGATCCTTCAGCGCCTGATTGTACTGCCTGTTTCCATAACCCAGCGCGAATACCGCAATGCCGGCACCGAAATCCAGATATTTTTTGCCTTCCACATCGTACAGATAAACACCGTCTCCCTTCTCAAACACAACCGGGAACCGGTTATAGGTATGGAGCACCACATGTTCAGTACGCTCAATATATTCCTCAGTCTTTGACATTGTATCTCTCCTCCTCGTCTCCGATGATTGCCGTGCCGATACCTCTGTTGGTAAAGAACTCCAGAAGCAGAGAATGCTGTATCCTTCCGTCCAGGATGTGGACTCTGGAAACACCGGCTTCAATGGCATCGATACAGTTCTGGATCTTCGGCAGCATTCCTCCGCCCACATTGCCGCTCTGTAAAAATGCTTTAGCTTCCTGTGTCGTCATCTCACTGATCAGGCTGTTTTTGTCTGACGGATCCCTGTATACACCCTCAATATCTGTAAGAAATACCAGTTTGGAGGCTTTCAGCGCCCTGGCAATCGCACAGGCCGCATCATCTGCATTAATATTGTAGGAATGGCATTCCTCATCAGAGCCGATCGGACAGATCACCGGGATAAAATCATTATCCAGCAGAGTATTCAGCAGCAGAGGATTTACGTTTCTGACCTCTCCCACATATCCAATGTCCTCTCCTCCTGAAAGTTTGCGTTCTACCTGCAGCACGGTGCCGTCTTTTCCGCTGATACCGACTGCTTTCAGGCCTACCTGCTCCATCATGGAAACCAGATCTTTATTGACCCGGTTCAGCACCATCTCTGCCACTTCCATGGTCGGCTCGTCCGTCACACGAAGTCCGTTGACAAATCTGGTTTCCAAGCCGATTTTTCCGATCCATTTTGTAATTTCTTTACCTCCGCCATGTACAATAATGGGACGGAAACCAACCAGCTTCAACAACGCTACATCGCGGATCACGCTCATTTTCAGCTCCTGGTCCACCATGGCGCTTCCGCCGTACTTTACTACAATCGTCTTTCCGTGAAAACGCTGTATGTAAGGCAGCGCCTCAATCAGGACATTTGCTTTTTCAAGCCACATTTCCAATGTCTCTTTCATCTGTCTGCTCCTATTCTCAGGACCGGTAGTCCGCATTGATATTAATATACTCGTGGGTCAGATCACATCCCCATGCCACTGCGCTGCTGCTTCCCATCTTGATATCCGCAGTCGCCGTGATTTCTTTCTGGGAAAGGATCTCCGTCGCCTTCTCTTCGCTGTAATCCGTCGCTACTCCGTTTTCAATAATTTTCAGTTTCCCCGCACTGCTTTCAAAGTACAGATCCACTTTTTCCGGATCAAATACAGCCCCTGAATAACCCATGGCGCACAGGATCCGTCCCCAGTTCGCATCATGACCGCAGATTGCAGTCTTTACCAGATTAGAGGTAATGATAGATTTGCTCAGTGTAACCGCCTGCTCTTTCGACTCGGCTCCCACCACCTTTACTTCAAACAGAGCGGTCGCTCCCTCTCCGTCCGCAGCCATATGTTTGGCCAGATAAGTATTGACATAACTTAATGCCTCATAAAATGTGCGGTAATCTTCATTCTCCTCTGTAATCTCCGGATTGCCCGCCAAACCATTGGCCAAAAGCAAACACGTGTCATTAGTGGACGTATCGCCGTCTACCGAAATCATATTGTAGGTATCGTTCACATTCTCGCGCAGTGATTTCTGAAGAAGTTCCGCCGAGATGGCCGCATCTGTCACAACAAACGACAACATCGTACACATCTTGGGATGGATCATGCCGGAACCTTTGCACATGCCTCCGATTGTCACAGTCTTTCCGCCAAGCTCAATCTCAACTGCGATCTCTTTTTTCACAGTATCTGTAGTCATAATAGCTTCTGCCGCAAGCGTTCCGGCCGCCTTCGTATCAGAAAGCATGGGCGCCATTTTTTCGATGCCTTTTTTGATCAGATCCATGGGCAGCTGTCTGCCGATCACACCGGTGGATGCAGTCAGCACCTGCTCCGGTTTCAGTCCCAGTGCCTTGGCCGCAGCCTCTGCTGTCTCCTCGCAGTACCCATATCCTTCTGCCCCGGTACACGCATTGGCGATTCCGCTGTTCATCACTACTGCCTGCGCAGACCGATATTCTGTCACAATTTTGTGATCCCATTTTACCGGTGCCGCTTTCACGATATTGCTGGTAAATGTACCTGCTGCCCGGCACGGTACCTGGCTTGCCAGCATTGCCATATCTTTTTTATCCTTTTTAATTCCCGCTGCGATCCCGATCGCGCGGTATCCTTTCGGCGCAGTCACGCCTCCGTCTAATACACGCATCCTTTTCCTCCCACTCCTGCTGCCGTCTTACGGGAACATCGGGACAAGAGAAAGTCCCGTCTGCTCTGGAAGTCCGAACATCAGATTCATATTCTGCACTGCCTGTCCGGCAGCACCTTTTACCAGATTGTCAATCGCTCCTACTGCAATGATCCGATGGGTTCTGGGATCCAGTTTATATCCGATATCCACAAAATTGCTGCCCTCCACCCATCTGGTCTCCGGATAGGTTCCTTGGGGAAGCAGGCGGATAAAATACTCTTTCCCATAATGTTTTTCATAAGCTTCCTGCACCTGCTCCTGTGTGACCCCGGGCATAAGGCTGGCATATGCTGTGGCCAAAATTCCTCTGTTCATGGGCACAAGATGCGGAGTGAAGTTCACCATAATCGGCTCTCCAGCCGCATATCCCAGCTGTTCCTCAATCTCCGGTGTGTGCCGGTGAACCGCAACTCCGTAAGGCTTGATGCTTTCATTCACTTCACAGAACAGGTTCGGCACTTTTGCTCCTCTTCCCGCACCGGATGTCCCTGATTTTGCATCAATAATAATAGAATGAGGATCTACCAGTTTTTCTTTTACAAGAGGATACATCGTAAGGATGGAGCATGTTGTGTAGCATCCGGGGTTCGCTACCAGGCGGGCGCTTCGCACCGACTCCCTGTTGATCTCACACAGCCCATATACCGCTTCCGGAATATACTGCGGGCTTTTATGAGTGATACCATACCATTCCTCATAAACCCTCACGTCCTTGATCCTAAAATCAGCACTCAGGTCAATAATCTTTGTTCTGTTTAAAATATCATCATCTACCAGAGATGCGCACAATCCCTGCGGTGTAGCCGTAAAAATCACGTCTGCCTGCTCGGAGAGTTCATTCATATTATCATCCATGCATCGGGCGTCCGCCAACCGGAACATATTTTTGTAAACGTCTGCATATTTCTGATCAATATAACTTCTGGAACCGTACCAGACGATCTCTGTCTGCGGGTGCTGCAGTAAAAGACGCACCAGTTCCTGTCCCGCATATCCTGTAGAACCGATAATGCCTGCTTTAATCATTTTCTCTCTCCTTTTCTCTTGCAGTTTTTCCTATCATATAACAGTTTTTTTGATAAGTAAAGAGTTTTTTATGAATAATTATACATATATTATGCATATTCTTGCTTGCTGTGCGCTGTCAGAAAATCTCATCTGCTTTATCTTCACAGACATATAATTCGTGCCATACACGACAGCACGGATTTCATTCCGCATACCAGCTGTTTCAGCAGCATTCTTCTGTTCTGTAAACCTGCACTCAAGATGCAATTTCAAAAATATAATCTTATACGAAAGAAAAACCAAACTGTTTCTCCCCCAGCTTGGTGTCCGTCCATTCCTTGCCAGAGGACAAGATATCCGGTAAATTATGCGGAAACTTCCCGTCTCTCTGCATTTTTATACTTGCATATTTATAGCAGATGCGCTATAGTAATGCGTGAATAATCAACAGCATTCTGGAGCGGAATGATATATCATACATATCTATGGAGGAAAATCACATGAAAGAAAAAGTTATTTTAGCCTACTCAGGCGGTCTGGATACCACTGCGATGATCCCGTGGCTGAAGGAGACATTTGGCTATGACGTAATCTGCTGCTGTATCGACTGCGGACAGGGAAATGAACTGGACGGTCTGGATGAAAGAGCAAAACTCTCTGGCGCATCTAAATTATATATCGAAAACATTGTAGATGAATTCTGTGATGATTTCATCATGCCCTGCGTAAAAGCCGGTGCTGTATACGAGCATAAATATCTGCTGGGTACTTCCATGGCACGTCCGGCAATCGCCAAAAAGCTGGTTGAGATCGCCCGCAAAGAGGGCGCTACCACAATCTGCCACGGCGCTACCGGGAAAGGAAACGACCAGATCCGTTTTGAGCTTGGTATCCGTGCTCTGGCTCCCGACCTCAAAATCATTGCTCCCTGGCGTATGACCGATCTGTGGAAAATGGATTCCCGTGAAGACGAGATGGAATTCTGCAAGGCTCACGGCATCAACCTTCCTTTCGACCACAGTCACAGTTACAGCCGTGACAGAAACCTGTGGCACATCAGCCATGAGGGACTGGAACTGGAAGATCCGGCCAATGAGCCCAACTACAACAATATGCTCGTACTGGGTGTGACTCCGGAGCAGGCTCCCGATGAGGCCGAGTATGTAACCATGACCTTTGAAGCGGGTGTTCCAAAGACGATCAACGGTAAAGAAATGAAAGTTTCTGATATCATCAAAGAACTGAACAGACTGGGCGGCAAACACGGTATCGGCATCGTTGATATCGTGGAAAACCGTGTCGTAGGTATGAAGAGCCGCGGCGTATACGAAACCCCGGGCGGAACTATTCTGATGGCAGCTCATGAACAGCTGGAAGAGCTGATCCTGGATCGTGAAACCATGGAGACCAAGAAGAAACTGGGCAGCCAGTTTGCACAGGTTGTTTACGAGGGAAAATGGTTCACACCGCTTCGTGAGGCAATCCAGGCATTTGTAGATGTCACTCAGGAATATGTAACCGGTGAGGTGAAATTCAAGCTGTACAAAGGCAATATCATCAAAGCCGGCACCACATCACCCTACAGCCTGTACAATGAGTCCCTGGCGTCCTTCACCACAGGTGATCTGTACGA
>CAKRNX010000080.1 GCA_934371475.1 uncultured Lachnospiraceae bacterium | reverse complement strand
CAGAATGCTGTCCGGATCTTCTGTTTCCGTTTCCGGTTCCTGCTGATTGTCTGTTTCGTCTGTTTCTGCTTCAGACTGAAGCTGATCTACTTTATCATTCAATCCATTTACGTTTTCTTCTACACGCTCGAGAGTATCTTTCATGTCATCATAGTCATAATGCTGTTCGGCAATCTGAGTCATCAGACCGGTCAGGAGAGCACGATCTTCATCGGACAGCTCAACCTGCGGATTTTCATTTACAACTTCATCCACAATCTGCTCTACTTCACTCTCATCCTGCGCCTGCCCCTGAATTACCTGGATCTTGATCTCATTAACAATATTGGTTGCCTGAGTCTGACCTACCTGGTTAGCAATGTTACCGGTTGTAATCAGCTCCTGTGTGGCCAAATCTTTTTTTACGGGATCAAGTGTGGTGCCGCTGGCTGCCTCATAGGCCATAATAATACCGGTCAGAGCTCCTGTTCCGGACACTTCAAACGGTGAGGCCGCGATGACATCACAGTTGACAACGCCTGATGTGGAAAGCGTACTGGCAATCATATTGCTGGTTACCCAGTTTTAGTTAGCAGTTTTAACTTTGATACCGCCGGATGAAGTGGGCGAAACCAGCGCACAGCTGTATGTATGGGTACCTATTTGCTCCAGCGGAACATAGGATCCCAGATGGTCTCTCTCATCCTGGTTATTGATGGTCAGCGTTTTGATATTCTGACCTAAAATACCAAAATACTTCAAAATGGCGTTTTTCTGATCTGGGCTCAGATCAGCGCCAAGTGTCACTACCTTTTCTCCATCAGCGTATACAATGGATCCCGGCATACACAATGCTAGGCAAAGGGTACCGGCTACCAGACTGCTTAAAAGTCTCCGTTTCATAATATATCCCCTTTCAGTAAAATAATAAAATAATTTGATAGAAGTAAAACTCCCTCTACTTAATAAGTATTATACCATCGGTTAAAATAGTTTACAATACTATGGAATAGCTGGTTTGCCTAACCTTTCCTTATATTTTCCTTAAGTGTGGTTATTATTTGAACTCTGTGGAGTAATAAGGAAGAATGAGTTTTTGGCCGTAATAAATCGTATCGCTTTTCATACTGTTAATCCGCTTGACTTCACGGATATAGGACTTCACGGAAGGATAAGTATCTGTCATGTGAGCCGCGGCCAGATCCCAGAGCGTATCGCCGTACTGTACCGTAACAGCTGTGTAATATTTGTAACCGCGGACAGATGAAGAGGAAGAATCGGAAAATCCTGTAAGAACCAGAATGATCAGGATGGCCGCTGCTACAGCAGCTGTGGTAAAGAGAATTCTGCGAAGCAGAAGTACTCTCCTGCGCCGTCTGTTCCACCGCTGTGTTAAGGGGCAGGAAGCCGTTGTGCCAATAGGATGCCTGGCTGCGTGAACGGTGTAGGTAGATGGTTGAGATCCTGTATGGTTCATAGTATCATTCCTCCTATTTCAGAATAGAACAAATGTTCTGTATTTATTATATCGCCAGTACATTTGTTTGTCAACAGGAAATCGAACGTACATTCTAAACATCTGTTCGCAATCTATTTGCATTTTTATACAGTCTGTGATATACTAAAAAAAAATTTTGTTTGAGCGCAGAATAAACATTTCCCCGCATCAAGTACGCGGAGTACTGCGTGGTGGGTCAGGGGAATGCTTATATCAGTGGGCGTAAAAGCTTTCACTGACATAAGTGAAGCCGACTGCGTTCATGAGCGGATAACCAAATCGAATTGAATGGGAAGATGTTATACATATCACCGGACGGACCGCGGATGGTCGCGATATAGAGAAGGGGGACGAAAAAATGCCAAACGGAAAAATAACGGCCAAACAGGAAGAAATCCTTGAATATATTAAAAGTGAAATACTGCACAGAGGATTTCCACCTGCTGTGCGTGAGATCTGTGAGGCGGTACACCTGAAGTCCACTTCTTCTGTTCATGCGCATCTGGAGAGCCTTGAGAAAAACGGTTATATCAGACGTGATCCGACCAAACCGAGAGCAATTGAAATTCTGGACGATCATTTTAATCTGACACGCCGGGAAATGGTAAATGTGCCTATCATTGGCACGGTGGCTGCAGGACAGCCGATACTGGCAGAAGAGAATATCGAGAATTATTTTCCAATTCCCGTAGAGTATATGCCGAATAAACAGTCTTTTATGCTTCGCGTTAAAGGAGAAAGTATGATTAATGCAGGGATCCTGGATGGTGATTGTGTCATGGTAGAACGGCAGAATACAGCGGATAACGGGGATATAGTGGTAGCGTTACTTGGTGATTCGGCTACAGTTAAGAGATTTTACCGCGAGGACGGTTATATCCGTCTTCAGCCGGAGAATGACCGGATGGATCCGATTATTGTAGAGGATCAGGAACTGCAGATCCTGGGAAAAGTTTTTGGAGTATTTCGTATTTTTCAATGACAAAACAGAAAACTGATTTGCGAACGCCGGACATTACAAGCCCGGCGTTCTTCGTTTTTGAACAAAAGTGTGTTTAGAGGGATAATATACCATTCGTGCAACAGTTTACAATGAACCCTAAAGCACTTGATTACTGAAATCTCTTGTTGAGTCCAGAAAGAAGCTCTCTGGGCATCAGGATATGATATCCGCCCGGATTAAGCAGATAGCCTTTGGCATCCTTGACAAGGATCTTGGAAAGCTCGGAGAAAGGAACTGCCAGAGCTTTCAGTTTTTTGCCTTTTGCAAATTTCTGGAATTCCAGCGGGTCAGTAAACAGAGGCTGCAGGACATCCTCCTTTTTGTTTTTCAGGATGGGCAGCTTGTATTGTTTGTTCTTCAGCTTCTCCGTATCACTCTCCGGCCCTTCATTCAGCTCGATGCCGATGATATATTTGCTCTTTACCATATTGGCAGCCAGCTCTTCTTCCAGCTCTTTCAGATTTTTCTTTTCTTCATTTGGAACGGGACGGGAAGCTTCCTGCATAAAATACATACCGGTCAGCTGAAGTTCCGGATTCAGGATCGGTCTCTCTTCCGGCTTCATGTTAGAATAATCCGGACGACGTACAAGCTCTTCCAGTTCGATGCTTGTGGTGGAGCCTTCATTTACAAATACCAGTTCGTTGACACCCATAGTAAACAAGGATGAGAAGAACTGCAGGAACTGTTCGTTTTTAAACTGAACACCTCTTAACAGAACTTTGCGTTCGGTATATTTTTTTGCAAATTCCTGAAGAAGCGGCTCTGTTTCAAAAATCCATACCTGGTCGTTGAACGTTTCGGGATCGCATACAACCAACGGCATACCGGTAAAACCACAGTATGCAACAATCATGGTCTCTCTTTTCTGTACACTTTTGATTAATAAAGTCTTATCTACTGTCATAACTACTCTCCTTTTTCAAGCTCTTCCAATGAAATGGCATCTCCGTCTCTCCAGATACGTTCCAGATCATAGAACAGTCTGTTCTCTGTATCAAATATATGAACTATTATATCACCAAAATCCATCAGAATCCAGTTCGCTGTCTGATATCCTTCGATTTGTTTTAGCTCGTATCCGGCTTTGTGGAGCATTTCATCCACGTTGTCAGCCATAGCCTGGGTCTGATTGCGGTTCGTTCCGGATGCAATCAGGAAATAATCCGCCAGAACGCTGACTTTTTCAATATTGATGACCCGGATATCTTCCGCTTTCTTTTCTTCCAGGGCATGATATGCCAGCAGAGCCATCTTTTTTGCATTTTTATCTGCCATTCACTTTCTCCTTTTCTGTATTATCTATTTCTTTTGCCCCGTCTTCCGCAGAGTTGGTGTCTTTGGGCTGACGGCACAGTGCCTCGTAATAGAGGCAGGCATTCTTTGTCATATTGTCTACCTTGCCGGGTCCGCTTTCCAGATAAGCGAGCGTATCTTGCAGAGTCAGATAGACAGCCTGATCAATATCGGTAAAAGCACAGGCGCGAATCACTGGCAGATTGGAAGCCTTCCATCGCATGGGCTCAATATAATCCGCCAGAAATACAATTTTTTCCAGCATAGTCATTTCAGGGCGTCCTGTGGTATGCCAGGTAATAGCCTGAAGAATATCTTCCTCTTCCACTCCGTATTTGGTTTTGGCCAAGTAAGCCCCCAGCTTGGAATGCAACAGAAACGGCGCATCCTTTTCTATGCTTGTGATGGGGATATTGTATTTTTCACACAGACGGATTTTTTTATCGTTTGGAATACATTTGGCGCAGTCATGCAGCAATCCCGCAAGCTGGGCCTTCTGAAGATCTTCCCCGTATCGCATGGCCAGAGCCGCACTGGTGTACATAACTCCGAGCGTATGACGGTACCGGTCTTCATCCAGTCCCTTTTTCAGTTTTTTCTGTATTTTTACAAGATTATACTGCTTCATGTTTTTCCCCTGCGTAAATATTTCGTTCTTCGATATAGGCGATGACTGACTCCGGCAGATAATACCGGCAGCTGCGGTGCCCGGCTACCCAGGAGCGCAGCGTCCGAGATGAGATATCAATATTAAGGCTCTGGAGTTTGCGGATATCTGCATGATACTTACGGCTCAGTTCTGCAATTTTTTCATCCAGAAGCGGCATGGGCATATGATCTCGAACGGCAGCTACTAAAATGCAGAGACGGCAGATCTCCTGCGGATCTTTCCATGTTTCGAAACTTACCAGTGAATCGGCGCCCATGATAAAGTAATAATCTGTATCAGGATGAGCCTGCGTAAGACGTGCCAGAGTCTCACGGGTGTAATTGTAACCGTGCTCATGCATCTCTTCCAGCGACAGTTCAAAATGGCTGTTGGAAGCAATCGCCCGCCGCACCATTTCGATCCGTTCTTCATTAGAAGCGCCCTCTCGTTTCTGTTTGTGAGGCGGATTGCCGGAAGGCATGAACAGAACCTTGTCCAGTCCGAACTGCTGATAGGCGTTTTCACCTAGGATCAGATGACCGATATGAATCGGATCAAATGTTCCGCCCATAATGCCGATTCTTTTCCGCCCACGGTTATCCTGCTGTGCCTTCCTATCCATGGTCATTACCTCGGCAGTTCAATTTTCTTTTTATCGTCCTTGCCCTCTTTGTAGAGAACAATTTTTTTGCCGATCACCTGAACCACCTGTGATCTTGTGCGTTCAGATACCATCTGAGCCAGTTCTTTCGGATCATCCATGCAGTTCTGCAGAACACTGATTTTAATTAGTTCTCTGGCCTCCAGAGCTTCTGCGATGGCGGCTGTATTTTCAGGAGTCAGGCTGCTTTTCCCGATCTGAAAGATGGGATCCATCGTCATAGCCAGTCCTTTTAGGTAGGCGCGCTGTTTGCTTGTCATTTTTATCCTCCATAAGATTTGAATCAATTCACATCTTATTTATTATACCATAAACCCTACTGCTTCACAAGTCTGACAAACAGATTGTTCACCTATTAACACATCAGTCAACTGACCGAACGGCAGCCTCTTTCATGGCAGCATTTATATGAGAGATGAGCAGCTTTCGAACAACAGGATATTCCCCCAGTCCTTTGACTGTGCAGGACACTTCATACCCGGCACGGACAAGCTGACTGCACCAGGAATCTTCGTCTTCTCCGGCCATGTCATTTCTGGCATGGTCTCCGGCCACGATCATAAAAGGAGCCAGAATTACCTTGGCAGGATGAAAGGCGGACAGCTGGCGCAGAAGCGTATCAAAGGAAGGATATGCTTCTACCGTTCCCACAAAGATATTGGAATATCCCAGATCTTTGAATTTATAATCCAGTGCGGCATAGATGAAATTGGCGTAATGGGTAGTGCCATGTCCCATCAGAACCAGTGCTTCCTGCGGTTTCAGATCTGAAAATTCTCCATGGATCGCCTGGATCATGACCGTACTGTCCTCTTCGGAAGTAAGCAGCGGTGTTCCAAATGTGACAGACGAAAACAGGCCGCGGCAGGAAAGCGCATCTTCTTTCATCAGATCATTTTCCACGCCGTTCATCACATGGGTAGGCTGTACAATTACATCTGTGATGCCGTCCTCGTGCATCTGTTTCATTGCTTCTTTTACATTATTGATTTTTACATGATCGCGTTTCAGAAGTTTTGCCATAATCATTTTGCTGGTCCAAGCGCGGTAGATATGACATTTCGGGAAAGCATCCCGGATATCCTGTTCGATAGCATCAATGGTAAGTTTACGTGTATCTTCAAAACTGGTTCCAAAACTTACTACAAGAATGGCTGTTGTTGTTTCAGACATGGTACGGTTTTCTCCTTTGAAAATATGATATAAAATCGTAAAACTGTTCTCTTCAAGAATGCTCAGGTATTCTTGCTGTGGGGAGCCTGTCATGCATCTGCATGATATATTTCTTCTGCACACCTGATATATTGTACCGTGCGATTGTCTGAATTGTCAAATGATTGTCAATTTTTTCAGTTCCAAGGCGGATGTCATCGCCATAAGCCATGAAATACCGGAACGGTTCTTTTCATTCAGCGTATTGATAATGACACGCCGCACCCTGCGTATTCCGTCACATGATTTTTCTGTATTATTGCCCATCATGGAACCGGTAGCGCTTAACGTATAATAATTTCCGTTATGATATCCGAGATATGTTGCAATATGGCCAGGAAACGCCAGGAAACTGCCTGGCTGCAGACAGGTGAGTGCCGCTTTTCGTTTATTTGCCGGCATAGAAAGAGGAAATACATTTGTCTGTGCCGGTATGCGCATCTGTTCATCGACATCCCGCGGGAGCATCAGCCCGAAACAGGCAAACACTTCCTGGATCAGCCCGGAACAGTCTACCGAATCATACATTCCGCCCCAACCGTAACAGGCTCCCAAAAACTGAAACATCAGTTCAAACTGATTGCGGAGTGTACAGGGCAAGAATCCCCGATGCACTCTGCTGTCGGCCGGAACAGCGGCAATTTGGGTTCCATAAGAACCGTCATCTTTCCTCACGGGGATCAGCACACGATAACAGCCCCACGGTACACAGTAATCAGGAAAATCCGCTGTTTCCCCGGTCGTGAGCAGCTTCAGACGGGAGCCCATGGTCAGCAGTTCCCCGGTAATATCTACAGTAAATTTTGGAGCAGTCACGACAAGGAACTGCTCCATATTCTGCGCTTCTGTCCACTCTTCCCGGCTACGGCATACGGCAATATCATCTGTCTTTATCCATCCGCGGTAATCATAGAGAATGACATAAGCCCAATGGCCGTCAGAAGTTTGCTCGGTAATCAGCAGTGGTGTATTGATGCGAACTGCTGTCAGCTGATTTTGATCAAAATAGGGATCCTGATGCTCATCGGGCACAATCTTTTCAGAGGGAGACCGGCGCAATGCAGTACGCCGCACACAGATCCCATAAGAAATATTGGAAGTTTTCCACTGATCGGACCAGATGTCTTCCGCTGCTGGGTGTCCTATCTTCAGGATACTTCGGTTCAGACTGCAGATTTCATCATCCGTCAGCCTGATCTGATCGGCATCAGCATAATTGTCCAGCCAGAAATCAGGCCGGTACATACGAGCCTCCACATCCATGGCATACCGGATGAACGGATCATTTTCAGGAAAAGTCATAAGGGATTTTTTCATGTATCAGTCCTCTGATGGATCGGGTCTGACAGGTACAAATTTGGCCTGATTCATCAGAGGATGTACCAGGCGGATCGCGCCCTTCCTGGGACACACCATGACACAGGCTCCGCAGTAATAACATTCACCAGGATACATGACAATCGGGTGGTGTCCTTTTTCAGAAGAAGGAAGAAGGATATCACACTGACATACGCTGGCACAGCGATTGCATCCGACACAGAGACTCTGGTTAAATTCCAGAGGTCTGGTGCTGCAGGGAACCGGTTCTACAGTAAATTTAATCGTTTCCATGTGCTGCCTCCTCCCGGATATAATCCTGATTCCGTTTTTCGTACTCTTCTTTCAGATTGCCGAAATAGTTCAGAGCCACATCGCGCTGTACGACTGTTCCGTTTTCCTGGTGAATCACGATATGCTTTCTCTGATCAGACGGATCCATTTCCGGGTAGTCGCTTCTGCGGAAGAACAGCGGTTCGCTGCTGCATTTGCGGGCCAGACTCGCATAAATAACAATTTTGGATACGGTAAGGATATCCAGCACTTCGTGAATACGCATCAGATCATGTGGATTGCTGGCGGTCAGCTGCGGTACCATATCCGTTTCAAAATGTTCCAGCAGATTCAGCCCTTCTTTCAGGAGAGCTTCACAACGCACACCTCCGCAATAATTCTGCATAGCCTTTGAAATCGCCATGTTCAGCTCTTTCCAGCTGAGTCCCTGCTCGGGATTTGTGTAGAGCGGAGCAAGCAGACGCTGTTTTTCTGCTTTCGTATCTGCCTCATCAAAGGAAGGCAGTTCGTTTAACTGTTTTGCATAGTCAGAAGCTTTTCTTCCGGCATAATAGCCTGTGGCACAGGCAGCTCCGGCGCAGTCGGAGGCGAAAATCTGATCTCCGGCCACATAAATACCATCGATGTTAGTCTTCATCTCCCAGTCATGCATCACGCCGCCGGGCGCTCCGAAGAACTGACGCTCCTGTTCCAGGAAATTAGCGGACTGCCATCCGGTACCATAGCTCTGAAGCATATGTTTTTCCGGATCAAACCCTCTCTCTGTATAATTCTGATAAATGGGAATCTTGGTTTTGGCTTCCTCTCCCACCATCATGCCCCAGATTACTTTCCGTTCCATCTCGGGCATTCTGCTCAGATCCGCATAAAATGGAAGCTGGTAGCCCCTCTTGATCAATGTATCAAAATCCAGTGTTTCCGGACCGCGGTATTCATATTTGGGATTGTCAATCACTCCACCCTTAAGGAAAAATCTCTGCCCGGGCGCAGGATAATACCGCTCCGATACGGTTTTGAGTTCATTGCCGTCGCGGTCCACATAAGGGATCTCTGCGCCTCTGGCGTCCACCATCGTAGCCGCGTACCAGGTATTATGGTTGTTTCCGGCTCCATACGGCGGAAAACTGCGGCCTGCAGCAGAGAACTCTGCCCGCACGGATTTTTCCATCATCGTAAATTCCATACCTGCACGCCATCCCATCGCATGTCCGCTTCCGATACTCTGCATGGGACGGAACTCGCAGAGCCCTACAGTATCAGGGTTAAACAGCCATACACGGGCAGGACGCGACATACACATCACGGTCGCTTTCGCGCGGAAAATATAAAATTTACCGGTATGAACGTTCATGCCCATTGCTCCGGCACCTTTTGTATGGCCGGCATTATCTCTGGATATCAGAAGCGCTGTGGCTTCTGTGCGGTCCATAACTTTTACGCCCAGCCGCTTTAATTCTTTTACCAGAGCGGGTTTGAAGGTAGAACCCCACACACGGATTGTATATCTGTTCTTATAATCATAGGCAAACATCAGTTTCGTCTTGTCATCGCGGAATTCAGCTCCGGCAAATTCATCCTCTGTATCGCGGATTTTGCCTCCGAAGCGCTCCATATCCAAGAGACGGTCATATCCTTCCCTGCATTCAATATACTGGGCGATGCCGTTGCTGAACCAGTCCTGTTCATCGACATAGGCCTCGGCAATTTCTTCCGGAGTTACCTGGCAGCAGGGATTCGTGC
>CAKRNX010000079.1 GCA_934371475.1 uncultured Lachnospiraceae bacterium | reverse complement strand
TCCATGCCAGCTTTCCGGCGGACAGTGTCAGCGAGTGGCGATCGCCAGGGCTCTGGCGCTCAATCCTCAGATCCTGTTTTTTGATGAGCCGACTTCAGCTTTGGATCCGGAACTGACAGGGGAAGTGCTGAAGGTGATCAAGTCGCTGGCAGATCTGCATATTGCAATGGTAATTGTGACCCATGAGATGTCATTTGCGAGAGAAATTTCGGATCAGGTGATTTTTATGGACAAAGGTGTCGTAGCACTTTCCGGTACACCGGAAGAAGTTTTTACGGCTGATCACAGCAGAATGAAAGAATTTCTGGGAAAATTTCAGCGATAAGACAGGAATGGCTCCGGAAATGGGGCTGGAATCTTAGAAAAATATGTATTATAATAGTGGAGCTGCGAAACCATAAGGGAAGCAGCTCCATTTTTATGGAAGCATACTTGCAGAGAGAAATCACTCTCCGGGTGTATTATGACATCTTTTCCGCAGCAAGAGTGCGGAAGTATGCTTGAGTTTTATGTAAATGATGACGAGGGATTGCAAAAGTGCGCAGCACGCGGCAATCTGTGTATTTAGGATTCTGAAAGAAGGGTTATTTATGACAAAGATTGATATTATCTCAGGTTTTCTTGGCGCTGGCAAAACTACTCTGATCAAAAAGCTGATCAAAGATGCTTTTGCAGGACAGAAAATTGTACTGATTGAGAATGAATTTGGAGAGATCGGTATTGACGGTGGCTTCCTGAAAGATGCGGGAATCAACATTACGGAGATGAACTCCGGCTGTATCTGCTGTTCACTTGTCGGAGATTTTGACAAAGCGTTAAAGAAAGTGATGGAGCAGTTTGCACCGGACCGCATCATCATTGAGCCCTCCGGAGTCGGCAAGCTTTCCGATGTGCGCAGGGCCGTAGAGAATGTAGCGGAAGACTGCCAGATTGAAGTGAATAGTCTGGTAACTGTGGCAGATGCCATGAAGGTAAAAATGTATATGAAGAACTTCGGTGAGTTCTATAACAACCAGGTAGAGAGCGCAGGCACAATTATCCTGAGCAGGACTCAGAAAGTGGATGAGGAGAAGCTGAATGCAGCTGTTGCTCTGATCCGCGAGAAAAATCCCAATGCGACCATCATTACGACACCATGGGATCAGTTGAGCGGTCAGCAGATTCTCGGCGCTATGGAACAGTCTGTCTCATTGGCCGATGAACTGATAGAAGAAGAACATCATCATCACCATGATCATGATGATGAGTGCTGCTGTGGTCATGATCACGATCACGAGCATCATCATGACCATGAATGTGGCTGTGATCACGATCATGAGCATCATCATGACCACGACCATGAGTGCGGCTGCGGCCACGATCATGATCACGATCACAACGACCATGACCATCACCATCATCATCATGCAGATGAGGTATTTACCAGCTGGGGAAAAGAGACTCCGAAGAAATACAGCAGAGAGGAGCTTGAGGGCATCCTGAAGAAACTGTCTGAGACAGATGAGTACGGTGCGGTGCTGCGTGCCAAGGGAATGCTGCCGTCCACTGATGGTACCTGGATCTATTTTGATATGGTACCCGGAGAGTATGAGCTGAGAGAAGGACAGCCGGATTATACAGGACGTCTCTGCGTGATCGGAGCAAAATTACAGGAAGAAAAACTGGCACAGCTGTTTGGATTGTAAGAGCCGGCGCGGTGCAGAGTGGAAGGAAGTGAGCGATATGTTTGAAGTACCGGTATATATGATTACAGGATTTCTTGAGAGCGGAAAGACTTCGTTTATTCAGGATGTGCTGTCATCCCCGGATTTTGCGGATGGGCAGAAGACTCTGCTCTTGGTCTGCGAGGAGGGCGAGGTAGAGTACGACGAAAAGGAATATGCCAGACACAATATTGAAATTGCCACGGTGGAGAACGAAGAGGACCTGACGAAGGAATATCTGGAATACTGCCAGAAATATTATAAGCCTTACCGGGTATTTATTGAATTTAACGGAATGTGGGATGCAAAAAAATTTGCGGACAGCCATCTTCCGAGACGCTGGGAGATTGTGCAGGTGATTACGCTGGTGGATGGAAGTACATTTGGCGTTTATCTGAACAATATGAGAAGCATCCTCAGCAACATTTTTGCCTATACGGAGATGGTCATTTTCAACCGCTGATCTCTGGACATGGATCTTCAGATGTACCGCAGAAGTGTAAAAGCGGTTAATCCCCAGGCGATGCTGGCTTTCGAAGATCCGGAGGGAGAGCCTCTGGAACTTGGCAAAGAGCAGCCTCCTTACGATCTGAATGCAGATGTGATTGAGATTGAAGATACCGATTTTGGGCTCTGGTACCTGGACGCAATGGATACACCGGAGCGATATAATGGGAAAACAGTGAAATTCAAAGGAAAAGTAATGATCCCGAAAAAGTTCCCGGCCAATACGTTCATTCCGGGACGCAACGCCATGACCTGCTGTGAAAATGATATCCGCTTTATCGGGTATATGTGCAAATCCAAGTTTACAGACAAGCTGCAGCAGAAGCAATGGCTGGAGATCACAGCGGAAGTTCGTTATGAGAATGTGCCGGAGTACGGCGGAGAAGGTCCGGTGCTCTATGCCAAACATCTGAAGTCAGCAGAGCCGCCTGCCAGCGATCTGGTATATTTTAATTAAAGTTTGAACGCAGAATAAGCATTCCACCGCTTCAGGTGCGCGGAGCACTAAGCAGTGGACCGGAGGGATGCATATGTCAGTGGGAGTCAATAGCTCCCGCTGACAGTTGCGAAGTGACTGCGTTCATAAGCAAGCAGCGAAAGTGGATTGCGAATATCCGCTTTACACAGATAAGTGCCTCCTTTGCCGGGAAAACAGCGGAGAAGGCATTTTTTATTTCACAGGAAATTGCGTCCTGTGAAAACTGCTGACGCAGCCTGCACAAATTTCCTGTACCAAAAACAGAACTTGACCGGGAAAGGACAATAGAGTATTTTATAAAAGAACTGGAGCCTGTTTGAAAATTGCTTTCGCCATCGCGGGCCTCCGAATTTAGAAAGCTGTGTTATGCGTCGGTGTTCCTGAGTGTCGGAACTTGCAGCCGGCGAAAAGTCTTTTCGGACAGATCCTGAAAATGTAAGAACAGAAAAGAGGAAAGAATGTAATGAAGTACATGAAACAGTTCTGTATCATAATGGGGATCTCCTTTTTAGGAGAACTGCTGAAACATTTTCTTCCATTTCCCATTCCGGCCAGTATTTACGGGCTGGTGCTGATGCTGGCTGCTCTGATGAGCGGTATAGTAAAGCTGAAAGAAGTAGAAGCAGCAGGAGATTTCCTTATTGAGACTATGCCGATGATGTTTATTCCCGCAGGCGTAGGCCTGATGAATGAGTGGGATGCGCTGTCGGATATCTGGCTGCCGTTCCTGGTCATTATCGCTGTGACTACGGTAGTCGTTATGGGAGTGACCGGGCGCGTGACCCAGGGGATTATCCGTCTGGATCAGAAAAACAAAGCAGGGAAAGGGATGAAGAAATGATAGAGTTTATCAGCGGTTCGCTGTTTTTTGGAATGTTTATCAGTGTGCTGGGGTATGAGATCGGTCTGATGATGAAGAAGAAATGGAAAATGGCAATTTTAAATCCGCTTCTGATTTCAATTATTATGGTCATGTTGTTTCTGATCCTGACCGGCACGAAATATGAGGCGTATTATGACGGAGCAAAATATCTGAGCTATCTGCTTACTCCTGCTACCGTGTGCCTGGCTATTCCGCTGTACCGTGAGCTTGAACAGTTAAAGCGCAACTGGAAGGCGATTATTGTAGGATCTGTGGCGGGTGTGCTGACCAGCATGGGAGGTGTCCTGCTTCTGAGTATTCTTTTTAGCTTTACACATGAACAGTATGTGACATTACTGCCGAAGTCCATCACAACGGCTATCGGTATGGGTGTGGCAGAAGAGATGGGCGGCATTGTCAATGTGACTGTGGCGGCAATTATCATTACCGGCATTCTGGGAAATATGATAGCAGACGGCGTATGCAGGCTGTTTCGCATTACAGAGCCCGTGGCCAAAGGGTTGGCCATCGGCAGTGCATCCCATGCGATCGGTACGACCAAAGCGATGCAGATGGGCGAGATAGAAGGGGCAATCAGCAGTCTGGCCATCGCGGTTTCCGGACTGATTACCGTGGTGGGAGCGTCCATCTTCGCAAACTTCAGGTAGCAGAAAATTGACTTAAAAACCTTGTGCCCATACATAAAAGACGATATAATACAACCATAATGTTCAGAGCATGCTGGAAAATGTTTTTGTAAGCTGCGAGCTTCGCTTTGCGGGATATAAGCCTTTTTCAGATATGCTCTAAGATGAGAAGGGTGTGAAAAAATGAAAAGAATAGGACTTTTAACCAGCGGCGGCGACTGCCAGGCATTGAATGCCACAATGCGAGGTGTAGTGAAGGGACTTTCCAGCAACCTGGACGAGCTGGAAGTATACGGTTTTATGAATGGTTACAAGGGGTTGATCTACGGCGACTACAGGCTCCTGACAGCCGGCGATTTTTCAGGTATTCTGACGAAGGGCGGCACGATTTTGGGTTCTTCCAGACAGCCGTTCAAGATGATGCGTGTGCCGGATGAGAACGGACTGGACAAGGTAGAGGCCATGAAGCAGAATTATTACAAGCTGCGTCTGGACTGCCTGGTGATTCTTGGCGGAAATGGCACACAGAAAACAGCGAACCTGCTCAGGGAAGAAGGGTTGAATGTAATTCACCTGCCCAAGACGATTGACAATGATATCTGGGGTACCGATATGACGTTTGGCTTCTACAGCGCGGTAAATATTGCCACAGAGGCGATCGACTGCATCCACACGACGGCCGCATCCCACAACCGCGTATTCATCGTGGAGATTATGGGACACAAAGTTGGCTGGCTGACGCTGTATGCAGGTATCGCAGGCGGAGCGGACATTATTTTGCTGCCGGAGATACCATACCATATCGACAAGGTGATCGAGGCACTGGACAAGCGAACCAAGGCCGGCAAGGGATTTACTGTGATTGCTGTGGCTGAGGGTGCGATTTCTGCCGAGGATGCAGCTCTGAGCAAAAAAGAGCTCAAGAAAAAGATGGAAGAGAAAAAGTATCCGTCTGTGGCTTATGAACTGGCGGAGAAGATCCAGGAGCGTATCGGTATCGAGGTGCGTATCACGGTGCCCGGGCATACGCAGCGAGGCGGAAGCCCCTGTCCTTACGACAGAGTGCTTTCCACAAGACTGGGCGTTGCTGCAGCCAAGCTGATCCTGGAGGGACAGTACGGCTATATGGTTGCCATTGTAGACGGCAAGATCAAAAAGGTTCCGCTGGAGGAGTGCGCCGGCAAACTGAAGGCGGTATCTCCGGATGATCAGATCGTACAGGAGGCCAAGCTTCTTGGCCTGAGCTTCGGAGACTGATCGGAACAGGACGTCAAATATCTGGGGCCCCTCCCCGTGAGGGGCTCTATTTGTCAGGAGTACAGAGAGCATGAGTTATACCGCGCTATACAGGAAGTTCCGTCCCGATAATTTTGAAGAGGTAAAGGGACAGGAGCACATTGTTACCACACTGAAAAATCAGATCCGAGCGGATCGTATCGGGCACGCCTATCTGTTTTGCGGGACGAGAGGCACAGGAAAGACCTCTGTGGCCAGGATTTTTGCACGGGCAGTCAACTGCGAGCATCCGGTGGACGGGAGTCCGTGCAATGAATGCAGCACATGCAGGGCGATCCTGGCAGGCACGTCCATGAATGTGATCGAGATTGATGCCGCTTCAAACAACAGCGTGGAGAATATCCGTGAGATCCGTGATGAGGTAGCCTATTCGCCGGCAGAAGGAAAATACAAGATTTATATTATCGATGAGGTGCATATGCTGTCAGTGGGCGCGTTTAATGCGCTTCTGAAGACGCTGGAGGAGCCGCCTTCCTACGTGATTTTTATTCTGGCTACCACGGAGTCCCACAAGCTGCCTGTGACGATCCTTTCCAGGTGCCAGCGCTATGATTTCCGCAGGATCACCCAGGATGAGATTGCAGACCGGCTCAGGGAGCTGCTGGGCAGAGAACAGATAGAGGCGGAGGATAAGGCGGTGCGCTATATTGCCAGAAAGGCGGACGGCGCAATGCGTGACGCACTGAGTCTGGCAGACCAGTGCATTTCCTTTTATCTGGGAGAGACGCTGACCTATGAGAAGGTTTTGGATGTGCTGGGAGCTGTGGACGCAGAGGTGTTCAGCCGTCTGCTGCGTCAGATTCTTGGCGGGGATGTGGCGGCGGTATTTTCTCATCTGGAGCAGCTGATTGCCCAGGGGAGGGATTTGACTCAAATGGTAAATGATTTTACCTGGTATCTGCGCAACCTGATGCTTCTGAAAGCGTCGGACCAGATGGATGACAGCCTGGATGTGTCAGCGGAAAATCTGCGGCTTCTGCAGGAAGAGGCGGGTATGATCCGGGAAGATACGTTGATGCGCTATATCCGTATTTTTTCCGAGCTGGCAGGACAGATGCGTTATGCGGTAAACAAGCGTGTCATGGTGGAGGTTGCACTGATCAAGCTCTGCCGTCCGCAGATGCAGCGGGATGAGCTTTCCATGGCAGACAGGATCCGGAGATTGGAGAAAATGCTGGAGAACGGTGCAGTACCGGCTGCTTCCGGACAGGGAGATATACCGACGGCAGCAATGGGAATGGCGGCAGCGCCGCATTCTGATCCGGAAACGGATGCGCAGGGGGTACAGGGAGCGTCAGGTGAGTCACACTTCCACTATCAGAAAGCGGCTCCGGCAGATCTGCAGCAGATCAAATCCAAGTGGAAGGGCATTATTGCAGGGGCGGAGGAACCGCGGTTTCGCACGGTACTTTCCGGTGCGACGCTGAAGTTTAATACGGCTCCGGGAGCAGAGAACCAGCTCTATGTGGTATTCCCGGATTTTCTGGGAGAGACGTATCTGAATAATCCGGCCAACAAGGCAGAGTTGGAGACTCTGATTTTGGAAAAGACCGGAAAACAGGCAGATGTGCGATTTCTGGTAGCAGCAGATGAAGCGATCCAGAATGCAAGTCTGTCAGGGATTGAGATCGAAGATGCAGTCAGAGAATTTGTGCATATGGATATTGAGATTGAAGATGAATAAAAATCAGGAGGAAATATAAAATGGCAAAACGTGGTGGTTTCCCGGGAGGAATGCCCGGAAATATGAGCAATCTGATGAAACAGGCTCAGAAGATGCAGAAGCAGATGGAAGAGAGCCAGAAGGCACTGGAGGAGAAAGAGTTTACAGCAGCAGCAGGCGGCGGCGCAGTAGAGGTAACGGTATCCGGCAAAAAAATGGTGACTGCTGTCAAGCTGAAGGAAGAGGTGGTGGATCCGGACGACATTGAGATGCTGGAGGATCTGATTGTCGCGGCTACGAATGAGGCGCTGCGCAAAGTAGAAGAAGAAGCTTCCACCACCATGTCACGGCTGACAGGCGGACTGGGCGGACTCGGCGGCGGATTCGGATTCTGATCGGAGAGCAGAATATGGATTACTATGGAAGTCAGGTTACAAAGCTGATAGAACAGCTGGCATCCCTGCCGGGAATTGGCGGAAAGACAGCGCAGAGGCTGGCCTTTCATATTGTCAATATGCCGATGGAGCGGGTACAGCAGCTGTCAGACGCCATGGTAGAGGCTAAGAAGCATATCTGTTACTGTAAGGAGTGCTGTACGCTGACAGATCAGGAGATCTGCCCGATCTGCAGCAATCCGGCCAGAGATAAAAAAACGATCATGGTAGTGGAGAGTTCGAGAGATCTGGCGGCATATGAAAAAACAGGAAAATATGAAGGCGTCTATCATGTACTACAGGGCGCAATTTCTCCGCTTTTGGGGATAGGGCCGGCAGATATCCGGCTGAAAGAGCTGATGCATCGTCTTCAGGGAGATGTGAATGAAGTGATCATTGCCACTAACTCCAGTCTGGAGGGTGAAACAACAGCCATGTATATCAGTAAGCTGATCAAGCCCACAGGCATCAAGGTCAGCCGAATTGCCAGCGGTGTTCCGGTAGGCGGGGATCTGGAGTATATCGATGAGATGACGCTGTTGCGGGCGCTGGAAGGCAGAGTGGAACTCTGATATAGTTTCTGGCAGTGTGTCACGGTATGTGGATGAAACCGACTGTGGATTGCAGAGGCGGCATTACATTACAGGTGCATTAGAGCGTGTTTGAAAAACATTTCCGCGATCTGCAAGACCCACTTTGCGGTATATTTTGCCCTTATTCGAGCAAAATCTCCCACAAACTGGAACTCACAGCTCACAAAAAGCCTTTTTTAAACACGCTCTAGTTCCGGGCAGAAGGTCTGAAGGATCCCGTGCGCAATGCAGCAGGAGATCCGCATGACAGAAGAGAGGCGCGTGTTGGACAGAGAGGTCTGTGCCTCAGGGAGCGGCGTATTGACAATGCCGGTGATGTAAAAATCACCGACGGCTCCCAGATTTTTATTAACCCCTGCACCGGGCAGCAGACTGCCGCGGCCCAGGGTAATATATTCTAAATGTTGTTTGATACCGAGAGAGGCATCTACCGCAAGGATGGGACTGCGGGGATGTCTTTTTTGAATTCCTTGGTAAACCGGTTCCAGATTAAGCGCGTGGACAGGCCATTCCAGTGTTCCGTAGACAGCTATTTTTTTGCAGGCACCGTAAGATTGCAGCAGCGTGCCGGTGATAGGCCCCACGCTGTCACCGGTGACACGGTCTGTGCCGATACAGAGGATTACAGGGCGGCAGGCAGGCGGGGTTTCCCTCAGCAGCTCTTTTAACTGGAGGCTCAGTTTTGCGGCGGCCAGTTCCTGCCTGGCATCAATATAGTACATGGCGGCTCCTTTCCGATTATGCAGCGGCAGCTGTGTTCTAAAGGATGTTGGAAGAATATTTCCGCAGTCTGCAGGCAAAAAGCTTTTTTCAAACAGATTGGTCTTTGATGGTTCAGTATATCCGCCGACAGCTGAAAGTATTCAGCGGAAACTGTCGAAATATTTCCCAGAGAAAAATCAGAAAGTACTAAATTTTGCAGGACAGGAATAATAAGATGTACTGTACAGAGTGCGGTCTGACCGCAAAATAAACAGGCATTGGCCAAAGGAGAGTCCGGTATGGGAGAGTCCAGTATGAAGCGTGAGACGGTGCTGCCCAAAAATGTAAGACAGATTGGGGAGATACAGCAGGATAAAAAAATATATCTGGAAGACTATGTGATGACTTTTCTGGGGAAAAAAGAAAAAGAACAGGAAAAGGAGCAGGAAAAAGCCGGAGGAGGAAAGAGCTGTGCCGGAGTTCTGGTAGGAAGCCGCGAGCAGGACGGAGAAGCAGAGCTTCTGTTTGTGACGGGAGCGCTGCTTATGAATATCTCAGAAGACCAGGAAGTGTGCTGGAAAAATATGGAGAAAGAGCAGGAACAGTATTTTCCGGGGACCAATCTGCTGGGATGTTTTGTGATCGGTCTGATGGAAGAAAAAGGAATTCAGGAAATGATGGAGCAGTTCCAGGATCCGCCTGCACTGATTTTCCATGTTCAGGACGGGGAGGAACAGGTCTACTGGTGGACAAAAACGCAATATCGCAGATTAGAGGGATTTTTTGTATTTTATGAGAGAAATCCGGGAATGCAGAAATATATGT
>CAKRNX010000078.1 GCA_934371475.1 uncultured Lachnospiraceae bacterium | reverse complement strand
GTACCAGTTTGCCAGAAAAATTCTGGAAAAGCATGACTGGGATGCAGGGCTTGGCATGAGAATGGTGGAAGCATACGAAAGGATACGGCCGCTGCCGCGGCTGGAGCGCGAGATCCTGGCTGTGCGAATGGCATATCCGGAGAAGTTCTGGAAGCTGACCAACCATTATTACGGGAGCCGGAAAGCATGGCTGCCGGCCAGATATCTCCAGAAGCTGGAGCTTTTGCTTCAGCAGCAAGACGCCCGGAATAATTTTATTAAATTGCTGGAATAACGGTTTATTTCCCGGAGTGGTTGTATTATAATTGGGAAAACGCTGAATATGAAATTACTTAGGAGGTAGTGAGATGGATTATAAGCAGGCATATGAAGAATGGCTGAGCAATCCCTGTTTCGATGAGGAGACCAAGGCGGAACTGAAGGGAATTGCCGGAGATGAGAAAGAGATCAGAGAACGTTTTTACGGGGAGCTGGAGTTTGGCACGGCGGGACTTCGCGGTATCATCGGTGCAGGAACCAACCGGATGAACAAATATGTGGTGCGCAAGGCGACACAGGGTCTGGCTAACTATATTATTAAAGTGGGCGGACAGTCAAAGGGTGTTGCGATTGCCTATGATTCCCGCCATATGTCACCGGAATTTGCTGATTTTGCCGCACTGTGCCTGGCAGGCAATGGCATCAAGGCATATGTGTTTGAGTCACTTCGGCCTACTCCGGAGCTGTCATTTGCCGTGCGTAAACTGCACTGCATTGCCGGCATCAATATCACAGCCAGCCATAATCCGCCGGAATACAACGGATACAAGGTATACTGGGAGGACGGCGCACAGATCACACCGCCGCATGATACCGGTATCATGGCAGAAGTAAAGAATATTACAGATTACAGCGAAGCGAAGACGATGGAAAAGGATGCAGCCATCGCAGCAGGTCTGTATGAGACAATCGGAAAAGAGATTGATGACGCATTTATTGCGGAACTCAAGAGCCAGGTGCTTCATCTGGATACGATTGAGGAGCAGAAAAATAATCTGAAGATTGTTTATACCCCGCTTCACGGTACAGGAAACATTCCTGCAAGAAGAGTGCTGAAAGAGCTGGGATTTGAGCATGTATATGTTGTAAAAGAGCAGGAACTGCCGGATGGCAATTTCCCGACTGTCAGCTACCCAAACCCGGAGGCGGCAGAAGCTTTTGAACTGGGACTGAAGCTGGCGAGAGAGGTAGACGCAGACCTGGTGTTGGCTACAGATCCGGATGCAGACCGTCTGGGTGTGAGAGTCAAAGATAAGGACGGAGTATACCATACTCTGACCGGAAATATGTCAGGATGCCTGCTGGCCGACTATGAGATTGGACAGAGAAAGGCTCTGAAAGGACTGCCGGAGGACGGCGTTCTGATCAAAACAATTGTAACAACGAATATGGCAGATGCGATTGCGAAATACTATGGAGTAGATCTGATCGAAGTACTGACCGGATTCAAGTATATCGGACAGCAGATCCTTGGATTTGAGCAGAGGGGCAAAGGTACTTATCTGTTCGGATTTGAGGAGAGCTACGGCTGTCTGATCGGCACCCATGCAAGGGACAAGGATGCTATTGTTGCAACGATGGCGCTGTGCGAGGCTGCCGCTTACTATAAGAGCCAGGGCAAGACGCTGTGGGATGCCATGATCGATATGTATGAGCGCTATGGCTATTATAAGGATGATATTCAGACAGTATCCCTGAAAGGGATTGAGGGACTGCAGAAGATCCAGGAGATCATGAATACATTAAGAAGCCATGCACCGCAGAAAGTGGGCGAATATCAGGTGCAGGCAGTGAGAGATTACAAGACAGGTGTGATCCGCGATCTTGCATCAGGACAGGAGAGACCTTCCGGTCTGCCGGAGTCCAATGTGCTGTATTATGAGCTGAATGATGATGCATGGCTTTGCGTAAGACCTTCCGGAACAGAGCCGAAAGTGAAATTTTACTACGGTGTGAAGGGAACTTCTCTGGAAGACGCAGATGAAAAGTCAGCGGCATTTGGTGCGGCAGTGAAGAGCATGATTGAGGAAATGCTCTGATGGACGGCAGTTTCGAGCGGTTTGAACAGATTATTGCCAGGCTCAGGGGCAAGAACGGATGCCCCTGGGACAGGGAGCAGACACTTGACAGCCTGAAACCCTGCATGATCAATGAGATGACCGAGGTGCTGGCGGCTGTTGATGTACTGCACCGGACCGATCATGCGGAAAATCTGTGTGAAGAGCTGGGAGACCTTCTGATGAATGTCGTTATGATGGCGAGGATTGCCGAGGAAGAAGGGCTTTTTACCATGGATGATGTGATTGGCGGCATCAGCGAGAAGATGATCCGCCGCCATCCTCATGTGTTTGGAGATGCGCAGGCCGATACCAGCGAGCAGGTGCTTGTAAACTGGGAAGAGATCAAGAAGCAGGAGAAGAGAGAAAAGAGCAGGGAAGAGATGGACGCTGAGGCGGCCGCACTTCCGGAGGCGCAGAAATTTGTGATTCGTCATCTTTCGGACAGGCTTTCCTGAAAGAAATCTGCCGGCAATGTGATTTGAAAATGTCTGCTTTGTGCCGGGGATACGGAGCACGTTTTTGTTGATTATTTTCTTGACAAAGGCTTTATTCCAGTATATAAGTAATAGCAGGGCTTATGAAGCATAGGCCGGGACACGGGAAACAGCCCGTTAAGAGACAATATCAGAGGAGGAATTATTCCATGAATAAGACAGAATTAATCGCAGCAATTGCTGAGAAATCTCATTTAACCAAAAAAGATGCAGAGAGCGCTTTAAAGGCTTTCACAGATGTAGTAGCTGATGAACTGAAAAAAGGTGAGAAGGTTCAGCTGGTTGGCTTTGGTACTTTTGAAGTATCCGAGAGAGCAGCCAGAGAGGGAAGAAATCCCCAGACCGGCGAGACCATGAAGATCGAAGCTTCCAAGACTCCGAAGTTCAAGGCAGGAAAAGCTCTGAAAGACAGCCTGAACTAAGATATGAGGCTGGACAAGTTTCTGAAAGTTTCCCGCCTGATCAAGCGCAGAACCGTAGCAAATGAGGCCTGTGATGCAGGCCGTGTGCTGGTCAATGACAAGGTGGCCAAAGCTTCCGTGAATGTAAAAACGGGAGATATTATCGAGATCCAGTTCGGAACCAGAACGGTAAAGGTTGAGGTACTGGATGTACAGGAGACGGTCAAGAAGGATGAGGCGAAGGAATTGTTTCGTTATCTGTAAGTAATATTTGTGATCTGATAAATGAATGACAGGCTGTATGGCTGGCAGATGGATTTCTGTTGCCATACGGCCTGTTTTATATCAGATGTGAGATATCCCACCTCTGCAGGCGCATGACACGCACCTCGCAGCAAGAATGCCAGGCATTCTTAAGTTGAGTTCTGAAACGTTATTATGACGCATAGAATTGTTGTGAAAACAAAATCCGGAGAAGCCATATGGAAGAAAAAAGAGAAAAGCGGGGGCACTGCCTCACCATTGACGACAGAAAGTGCGGTACAGTCAGTGGTGTGGTAGATGTCCTCGCTTTTGACGTGAATGAGATCCGGCTGGACACCGAGGACGGACTGCTGACGGTAAAGGGCAAAAATCTGCATATCAGCCGACTGACGCTTGAACAGGGCGAGGTGGATCTGGAAGGGGTGGTAGAGGCACTGATTTATTCCGGAAGCCGTGAGAAAAGCCGCAGCAGAGGATCGGTTCTGAAAAGGCTTTTTCAGTGAGTGCCTATGAGTGAAATCATTCTGCTGGAACTTAAGGTGTTTCTGATTTTTGCGATGCATGGCGCTGTCCTGGGCATGATCTGTGAACTGATTTGTCTATGGAGAAAGGCAGTGCGCCACGGGGCTTTGTGGATAGGACTGGAGGACGGTATTTTCTGGATCGGTGCGGCAATCAGGACATTTGTATTAATTTTTGTATATCAGGATGGGGAGCTGCGGCTGTATACGGCAGCAGCTATGATCATCGGAGCTGTGTTATTCAGAAAAATCGTCAGGAAAGGACATAAAACGGTTGCAAAGTACAGGAAAAGAGGATAAACTAGGGGCATAAATAGGAAAGGAATGTTGAAGTATGGCAAAAAAACGCAGAAGGCGTGCCAGCAACAGCAACCGCAGAGGAATGGCAGGCATTGCCGTAGTTGTAGTGACTCTGCTGATCGTATTATTATTCCAGAGCCAGAAGCTGGAGAAGAAAAATGCAGTTTACGCATCACAGGAGGAGTCTCTGCAGGCGCAGCTGGAGCAGGAACAGGCCAGGGCGGATGAACTGGAGACGCTGCCGGAATATACACAGTCGAGAGAGTTTATTGAGAAGACCGCGCGTGAGAAATTCGGGCTGGTTTATCCGGATGAGATTGTTTTTAAAGCAAAAGAGTAGAAAAAGGTGAGCCAAGTGCTCATCTTTTTTTCACATCTGATGAAAAATATTTTTTGCACACTTTCCGAAACTGACAAAATATGCAGGATTTCCTTCTTATAATGAAGAATGATGGCTCCGAAGGTCTGAAATTGGAGGGAGGGAATACCATGGTGGAACTTGTGTCGGCCGCCCTGATTGTCAGTGGTTTCTGGGTACTGCTGGAGCTGGGCAGGACAGTATGGAGAGGTACATCCAGGAAGAGCAGAAGCATGAATCAGGTGTCGACTGGTCCGGGAAGAGAGTATGTGGAGCGATATGCGGAAGCATTCCGCAAGCTGGCAGACAGTTACCGGGATATGCCAAGGAAAAAGGAGTATTTCGGGGATGAGGAAATGAATCACATTTTTGCTCAGGTCCAGACGCAGGTCTGTGCCGGATGTGTACGCCGAATGGACTGCTGGGAGGAACGCTGCGGCGAAACCAGCAAAGAGATTGCGTTCTGCCTGCAGCAGATCGGGGAAGGAAAAGAGACGGCCGGAAATCTGGAGAATTGTATACAGCCGCAGCTGATTCGGGAGCAAATCCGGGATAGTTATATGAGAGAGAGAGCTGACCTGATGTGGAATAACCGGATGCTGGAACAGCGGGCAGCAGCCGGAGAACAGATACAGGATACGGCAGCGCTGTTAGAGCAGATGGCAGAGCGGATTTATCAGCTCCGTGGACTGAAGGAAAAAGAGTTTGCAAGGCTGGAGAAGGAACTGAAGTATGAGAAAATTCTCTGCCGCGGAGCCTGGTATTTCAGACGGGATGAGCGCTATCCGGAGGTTTATCTGAGCCTGGCGATTCAGGAAGGTGCCTGTGTGCAGGCGAAGGATCTGGCCGAAATTATTTCAGGAGTCCTCAGATGCCGCCTGGTTCCGGCCGGAGACTGCCGGCTGACCGTAAAGAGAGAGTTTGAAACTTTCCATTATACGGCGGATACGGAATACCAGATGTTTTGCGGTATTTCGCGGATGCATAAGAGCGGTGAGCTGGTATCCGGGGATAATTTTGCTTTCTGGCAGGGGGACTGCGGGCAGATTGTGATGAGTCTGGCGGACGGGATGGGAACCGGAATGGAGGCCTGCAGGGAGAGTGAAAAAGTGATTGAGCTGCTGGAACAGTTCCTGGATGCGGGATTTTCCCAGGAGACTGCGGTGCGCATGATCAATTCTTCCATGGTGCTGCAGGATCATATGCGTATGTTTTCTACTATTGATTTGTGTATGGTGGATTTATATAATGGGATGTGCAGCATGATCAAGGCGGGGGCCTGCCCGACCTGTCTGCTTCATGGCGATGAGACGGAGCTGGTCTGTGGGAGAGATCTGCCTGCGGGGATCTGTCAGGAACCGGAGTATGAGACAGTAAAGCGGTGTCTGAAGTCCGGAGATCAGATTGTGATGATGACAGATGGTGTACTGGATGCGCTGCCGGAGGAGAACAGGGAGTGTGTACTGGTGGAAATGATTAAGAAAGCCAGAAGCCAGAATGCCAAGGAGTTTGCCCGCAGACTGATGGAGCAGATCCTGCTGCTGCAAAAGTTTCAGGTGCGGGATGATATGACGGTTCTCGTGGGACAGCTGTGGGCAAAACAGTAATGTATCATGAAAGAAACAGAAGTAAAAATAACAGAATGAAAATAACGGAAGTGTAGATAACAGAAATGAAAATAACAGAACGGACGGGGAAACATGAAAAAGACAACAGATGAAACAGTCCGGGATACGATCAGGCATTATCATATGATTGAACCGGGAATGCATGTGCTGGCGGGCGTTTCCGGGGGAGCAGATTCGATGTGCCTGCTGGAAGTCCTGCATGAATGGCAACGGAAAATGGATTTTACACTGTCGGTGCTTCATGTAGAACACGGACTTCGGGGAGAGGAAGCGCTGGAAGATGCGGCGTTTGTAGTGGAACAGTGCCGCAGCCGCGGAATTCCTTGCTATGTGGAACATGTAAATGTAAAAGCGGTGGCAGCAGAAATGGGATGGTCGCTCGAAGAAGCGGGACGCCAGAGCAGGTATGAACTGTTTGAGCAATACAGAAAAAAACTGGGAGCGGACCGGATTGCGGTAGCTCACAATAAAAATGACCAGGCAGAGACTGTGCTGCTGAATCTGAGCAGGGGAAGCGGCGTCCGGGGACTGGGCGGGATCCGGCCGGTGAGGGGAAGGATCATCCGGCCTCTGCTTTTTGTCTCTCGGATCGAGATTGAGGAATATCTGCGGGAGAGAAACAGAAACTGGCGGACGGACGGTACAAATCTGGAAACAGATTATATGAGAAACCGCATCAGGCTGCAGGCGCTTCCCTGGCTGGAAACATACGTAAACCGCGAGGCAGTGGAACATCTGGCTGCCGCGGCGTCAAGGCTGCAGAAAGCGGAGGATTATCTGGAGAGACAGGCGAGGGAAGTGGCCGCACACTGTGTGCAGAAGACAGAGCGCAAACGGGAGGCTGCGGTGGTTCTGGGACCGTTTCTGGCAGCGGACAGGCTGATGCAGGAGTATGTGCTGCGCGGCTGCATCAGAGAACTGCTGAGAGACAGAGGGCTGAAGGACTATCGAGCGGAACATATAGAAGAAATGATCCGTCTGGCCGGAATGGACTGCGGGAAGCAGATGAATTTTCCGGGCAGTCTGAGGGCGGTGCGTGAGAGGGACAGACTGGTGCTGTGTATTCGGAGCGAAATGTCACAGCTGCAGGAGCCGACAGGAAAGCAGGAATTGCTCCTGGAGCGAAGCGGAAGTTATGAATGGATGGGAAAAACATTTCAGGTAGAATACCTGAAGACAGCGGAAAAACCACAGGTATTTCCGGAAAAAAAGTATACGAAATGGCTGGCTTATGATACAATAAAACATAATGTCTGTTTAAGAACCAGAAAACCCGGGGATTATCTGATTATCAACGCAAACGGCGGGAAAAAGAAGCTAAAGGATTATATGATTGACATGAAAATCCCGAGAGATGAGCGTGACCGGATCATGCTGGTAGCGGAGGATTCCCATGTCCTGTGGGCAGTGGGATACCGGATCAGCGAGGCGGCAAAGATTACCGGGACAACAGAGCGGTTCTTAAAAGTACAAATGACAGTGGAGGATGAATAATGAAAGAAAAAATTGAAGTGATGATACCGGAAGAAAAGGTAAACGCCAGGATCGCAGAGCTGGCAGCTCAGATCAGCAGGGATTATGAAGGAAAATGTGTGCATCTGATCTGCATTCTGAAGGGAAGTATTTTCTTTACCTGTGAGCTGGCAAAACGGATCACCGTGCCGGTGACGCTGGACTTCATGTCTGTCAGCAGCTACGGCAATGATACAAAATCCAGCGGAGTTGTCCGCTTGGTGAAGGATCTGGATGAGCCGCTGGAAGGCAAAGAGGTAATTGTGGTGGAGGATATCATTGATTCAGGCCGTACACTGAGCTATCTTCTGGACAATCTCAGCAGCAGAAAACCGGGCAGTCTCCGTCTCTGTACCCTGTTAGACAAGCCTGAGCGCAGGGTGACGGATGTGAAAGTTGACTATACCGGATTTGAGATTGAGGACAAGTTCGTGATCGGATACGGTCTTGACTACGCACAGCGTTACCGCAATCTGCCGTACATCGGCGTTGTTTCGTTTGAAGAGGAAGATGCTGACAGACAGGAATAAAGTATTCCGGTAAATGTACGGGGCGTGTCTGAGAACACACTCCGGCGGCCGGATTTTGAAAGGAGTACAGAAATTTGAATAAAACGACAAGAGGGATAGGCGTATATATCTTTCTGGCCCTGATGTTTATTATGATTATCTTTGGCCTGAGAGATACATTTGACGACAGGTCTGCCTGTACCTACAGAGAGTTTCAGACGCTGCTGGACGATGGAAAGGTCGTGCGGGTAGAAATTACGCAGAATCAGACAGCGCCTACCGGAGTGCTGGATGTTACGGAGAAAGACGGCACTGTGGCGAAGGTGAATGTTTCTGACGTCAATACCGTTCAGGAGCTGTTAAATCAGTACAGTGACGTGACAGTTGAGCTGAAGGATGTGGAGAAGGATGGTATTTTCCTGACGACAATCCTGCCGATCCTTCTGACCGGTGCGATGCTGCTGTTCTTTATTGCCATGATGGGACGTCAGTCGGGCGGCGGAAACAGCCGGATGATGAATTTCGGCAAGAGCCGTGCGAGGATGATTTCGCCGGATTCCAAGAGAGTCATGTTCAGGGATGTGGCGGGACTGAAAGAAGAAAAGGAAGACCTTCAGGAGCTGGTGGAGTTCTTAAAAGAACCTGAAAAGTTCCTGAAAGTAGGAGCCAGGATCCCTAAGGGTGTGCTGCTGGTGGGACCTCCCGGAACAGGTAAAACTCTGCTTGCCAAGGCGGTGGCCGGTGAGGCGGGCGTTCCGTTTTTCAGTATTTCCGGATCTGATTTTGTGGAAATGTTTGTAGGTGTGGGAGCATCCAGAGTCAGAGATCTGTTTGAGGATGCCAAGCGCCATCAGCCGTGTATTATTTTTATTGATGAGATTGATGCGGTGGCAAGACGCCGCGGTACCGGTATGGGCGGTGGACATGATGAGCGGGAGCAGACCCTCAACCAGCTGCTGGTGGAGATGGACGGTTTCGGCGTCAACCAGGGGATTATCGTGATGGCAGCGACAAACCGTGTGGATATCCTGGATCCGGCGATTCTCCGGCCGGGACGATTTGACCGGCAGGTGGCGGTAGGCAGACCGGATATCAAGGGCCGGGAAGAGATCCTGCAGGTACACTCCAAGGGCAAGCCGCTGGGAGATGATGTGGATCTTAGTGAGGTTGCGAGAACAACGGCAGGATTTACCGGTGCAGATCTGGAGAATCTGATGAACGAGGCAGCCATTATGGCGGCCAAAGAGCAGCGTGCATACATTATTCAGGCCGATATCAACCGAGCATTTATCAAAGTGGGGATCGGTGCGGAGAAGAAGAGCCGCATTATATCAGAGAAAGAGAAGCGCATTACCGCATATCATGAGTCGGGTCATGCGATCCTGTTTCATCTGCTTCCGGATGTGGGACCGGTGCATACCATTTCCATCATTCCGACGGGACGCGGCGCGGCAGGATATACGATGCCGATGCCGGAGAAGGATGAGATGTTCAACACTCAGAATCAGATGCTTGAGAATATTGTTGTAGATCTGGGTGGCCGGGTGGCAGAGGAGCTTGTGATCGGTGATGTGACGACCGGCGCTTCTCAGGATATCAAGCAGGCTACGGCCATTGCCAGAGCTATGGTGACGAAATTCGGTATGTCCAAGAAGCTCGGACTGATCAATTATGAGCAGGAAGACGATGAGATCTTTATCGGTCGTGATCTGGCGCACACCAGAGCCTACGGAGAGCGTGTGGCGACAATTATTGATGAAGAGGTAAAAAGGATTGTAGACGAAGCTTATGAGAAGGCCAGAGAACTGATTATGGCGCATGAGGATGTGCTGCATCGCAGTGCGCAGCTTCTGATTGAAAAAGAAAAGATCAGCAG
>CAKRNX010000077.1 GCA_934371475.1 uncultured Lachnospiraceae bacterium | reverse complement strand
AGCTCTGTTTTGAGAGGTAATATTTAAAGAAAAAGCCCGTAAAATCAATACTTTAGGGCTTGACATTATAGGAAGGAAGCCAGAGAGTATGCGCTTGCTGATGTAACATTTCATATAAAAGCGGGTCAGACGGTGGGGATCATCGGCGGAACAGGAGCTTCCAAAACCACGCTGGTGCAGCTGATCCCGCGGCTTTATGATGCCAGCGAGGGCACAGTGAAAGTGGGCGGCGAGGATATCAGAACATATAACCTGGATGCGCTGCGGGAGGCAGTGGCGATTATTCTTCAGAAGAATGTGCTGTTTTCAGGGACGATCCGCGACAATCTGAAGTGGGGAGATCCGGATGCCGATGATGAGCAGATCCTGGCGGCCTGCCGGGCGGCGTGCGCTGATGAATTCCTGGATCGGATGCCTGAAGGGCTGGATACGGTGCTGGGTCAGGGCGCAGGTAATCTCTCCGGCGGACAGAAACAGAGACTGTGCATTGCACGGGCGCTGTTATCGCATGCGAAGATCCTGATCTTTGATGACTCCACGAGCGCTGTGGATGTGGCGACTGAGAAAAAGATCAGAAAGGCACTGCAGGATATGACAGATGTGACAAAGATTATCATTGCACAGCGGATTACGTCCGTGATGAACACTGACCAGATTATGATCCTTGAAGATGGTAAAGTACACAGGATCGGTACACATCAGGAGCTGCTGGCGGACGATCCGATTTATCAGGAGATTTATGCATCACAGATGAAAGGGGGCGATGAGGATGGCATCGAGGCAGTACAGCGGTAAAAAACCGGAAAATATGCAGGGAACCGTGAAAGTATTTTTATCTTATCTCGGACGGCATAAGTGGATGCTGTTCCTGGTCTCCGTTCTCGTGAGCATCAGTGCGCTGGCCAATCTTCTGGGCACGTATATGATCCGTCCGGTTATCAATCATCTGGCAGACGGCGATGTTCATTCGCTGGCCAGGGGCGTATTGATCGCGACGGCCATTTTTGCGGCGGGAGCGCTGGCGGCCTGGGGCTATACGCAGACGATGGTAAAAGCGGCGCAGCAGGTGATATTTGATATTCGCCGCGATCTGTTCGCACATATCCAGACGCTGCCGCTGCGATTTTTTGACACGCATCGGCACGGTGATATCATGAGCCTGTTCACAAATGATGTCGATACAATTTCGGAAGCGCTTAATAACAGTTTTGCGATGGCGATCCAGAGCTTTATCCAGATGGTGGGAACTCTGGTCATTCTCTATATCCTGAATTGGAAACTGTCCCTGATTGTGACAGTCTGCTACGGGGCCATGCTGTGGTATATTCGGTTCAGCGGAGCCAAAAGCAAGGTTTATTATGCCAGACAGCAGCAGAGTCTGGGAGAACTGGACGGATTTATTGAAGAGATGGTCAGCGGCCAGAAAGTAGTGAAAGTCTTCCGCCATGAGCAGGCAGGACTTGAGGAGTTCCGCCGCAGAAATGAGGCGCTGCGCCGGGCAGGTACGGGAGCACAGGGCTATGCGGCCACGATGGTTCCGGCGGTAGTGAGTATTTCTTATATCAATTATGCGATTGTGGCGGTGCTGGGCGGCCTGATGGCGCTGAACGGCCAGACAGATATGGGAAGCCTGGCCAGTTATCTTGTATTTGTGCGCCAGGCGGCTCTGCCGATCAATCAGTTCACGCAGCAGAGTAATTTCCTGCTCGCGGCGCTCGCAGGCGCGGAGCGTGTATTTCATGTGATGGAGCTGGAGCCGGAGACAGATCAGGGGGAAACAGATCTTGTCAATGTGTATATAGAGAACGGACAGCTCAGGAAATGTCAGGAAAAAACCGGGCAGTGGGCATGGTGCAGACCGGGCGAAGAACTGATACCGCTGCGCGGTAATGTGCGGTTCGATCATGTGGACTTCGGATACCGGGACGGCCACCCGATCCTGAAAGAGATCAGTCTCTATGCAAAGCCCGGGCAGAAGATTGCATTCGTAGGTTCTACGGGCGCTGGCAAGACAACGATTACGAACTTGATTAACCGGTTCTACGATGTGCAGGGCGGGGCGGTGGTCTATGACGGGATTGATGTGCGGAATATCCGAAAGGCAGCGCTGCGCCAGTCGCTGGGGATTGTGCTGCAGGATACGCATCTGTTCACGGGAACAGTTGCTGACAATATCCGCTTTGGTAAACTGGATGCGACGAGGGAAGAGATTGAGCGGGCGGCCCGGATCGCAAATGCGGACTCGTTTATCCGCCGACTGCCGGAAGGATACGATACGATGGTGTACGCCGACGGAGCCAACCTGTCCCAGGGACAGAGGCAGCTGCTGGCCATCGCACGGGCGGCAGTGGCAGATCCGCCGGTCCTGATTCTGGATGAGGCGACGTCTTCAGTTGACACCCGTACAGAGGCGCTGATTGAGAAAGGAATGGATCAGCTGATGGAAGGGAGAACGGTGTTTGTGATTGCGCACCGGCTTTCCACCGTGCGCAACGCCAATGCGATCATGGTACTCGAGCAGGGAAAGATTGTGGAAAGAGGAGACCACGATGATCTGCTGCGGCAGAAAGGAAAATATTATCAGCTGTACCACGGTATGTTTGAGCTGAGCTGAAAGACAGAAGATTATAATAAAAATACAAAAAGTCTCCGGCAGGGCGCACATTGTCCGGTGGACAATGGTTTTGCGCCGACCGAAACGGAGTGCAGGCTGCGCAGCTTGCAGAGAAGAGAATGTACCCTCCGGGTGTACCAGGATGCTATGCAGCAAAACAGAGGAAACGGTTAACGAAACCTGTTCGCGCAGAACAAAAGTTGTACTGTCGGTGTTGCGCCCCGCATTCCTGAAAGAAGAGATCCGGGGAAGAAAAAATCTGTTATCAGAAGAACAGATGGGAATTATTGAGAAATGTTTAACAAGATTTTACATGATGTCAAAATTTTGCTTCCATTTTAGCAAAATTAAACGGGGCAGAGCAAAAATGAGCAATATGTATCAGACCTTTCTCTTTGCTATACTATATCTAACGGAACTGCTAAAGGCAGTATCTGAAAACCTGATAATAAGCCTTCCTGGAGCTGTCCGGAAACCGCAATCTTCCGGAGATACGCACAGGCGGCGAAGGTATGAAAGGAGATAAGGTATGAAGAAAAACACGAAAAAGGTGATGGCTGCCGTACTTTCAGGTACGATGGTATTATCATCAGCCAGCGGAGTGTTCGCAGCCGGCCCGGGTGCGGTAACATCCACAGAGGTAACCCAGCATGAAATTGACAGCGCTATTATTTCACAGCAGCTGGCAACAGAGGGTATGGTTCTTCTGGAGAACAAAAACAACGTACTTCCGATGGCAGGCAGCGGAGACGTGGCACTTTATGGCGCTGGCGCAATCCAGACAATCAAAGGCGGTACAGGTTCAGGTGCAGTGAACAACCGTATCGTATATCCGGACGGATCTTCCGTTGACGGCGTAGCAATCGCTTCTACCGTACTGGACGGATTTAAGAACGCAGGATACAACGTGCTGACAGAAGATTATCTGAACGCATACAACGAAGCAAATCCCTATGCTGTAGCAGGTATGGGAAGAGTTGCACTTCCGGATGACTGGATGCTGACCTATGAGCAGGTAAAAGAGACCGCAGCTAAGACAGATACAGCAATCTATGTAGTTCGCAGAAACGCAGGTGAGGGTGCTGATCGTACACCGACCAAGGGCGACTACTATCTGAGCGATGCAGAGCTGGCTAACATTCAGCTGTTAAGCTCCGTATTTGACAAATGTATCGTTGTACTGAACGTTATCAGCGTTGACTCCAGCTGGTTCGAAGAGTCAGGCGCAGACGCTCTGGTACTGATGTCCAATCCTGGTATGCTCAGCGGCGACGCTCTGGTACAGGTTCTGAACGGCACCGTTACTCCTTCCGGTAAACTGGTTGATACCTGGGCTTCCGATATCACAGATTATCCGTCAACAGAGTACTTTGCAGCAATCAACGAAGACGATCCCTGGTCCTCATTCGTTGAGTACTACATGGACGACATTTATGTAGGATATCGTTATTTCGATACCTTCGCTCCGGAAAAAGTGAATTACGAGTTTGGTTATGGTCTGTCCTACACCACATTTGATGTTGTAACAGACAGCGTAACCGCAGACAAAGATAAAGTAACCGTACAGGCTACAGTAACCAACACCGGTGATACCTATTCAGGAAAAGAAGTAGTTGAAGTTTACTTCTCAGCACCGGAAGGTGATCTGGACAAACCGTATCAGGAACTGGCAGCATTCGGCAAGACCGATACACTGGCTCCGGGAGAGTCCCAGACACTGACACTGTCCTTCAATACTGAGGAAATGTCTTCTTACAGCGAAGATCTGGCAGCTTACATCATGGAAGCTGGTAACTACATCATCCGTGTAGGTAACAGCTCCAGAAATACTGAGCCGGCAGCAGTGCTGACACTGGACAAGACAGTCATCACAGAGCAGCTGACCAACCAGATGGTGATTGACCGTGACGGCGCAAACGTAGGTGGTTCCGACAACTCCTCAAGCGGCCGCGGACTTCCGCCTTACAATCAGAAGATTGAGATGACAAAAGAAGAGAACGTTGAGAACTTCAACGAACTCCGTGAAGCATTCAAAGAAGCAGGCGCATCTGCTGTTGCATATGACGATGGAAAGAGCACCGAGAATGCAACCGTAATCGAGCTGAGCGGCGACGAGCTGGAGAATACCGAGAGTGTATATCCGGAGCTGGCTGAAGGCGAGACATACGAAGATGTAAACGTTTACATTTCTGCTACAACTGATGATGTAAATGTAAATGGTTACAACTATGAGACAAACGTTGCTTACAACGTAAATCCGGTTTACTATGATGCTGACGGAAACGCAACAGACACCAAACCGGAAGAGATGGCTAACTTCCGCGTAAAGAGCGGCAGCGAAGAAGATGGCACAGCTGAGTACTATACTCTGGAAGATGTTGCTAACGGCGTTCTGACACTGGAGCAGTTCGTATCCGGTATGAGCATCGAAGAGCTGGCTAACATGGTTGAGGGCGGAAACAAATCCCCGAACGCTGACGGACAGTCTGCAGGCGGTACCTCACCGAGCACAAAATATCTGGATGCTGACGCAGCACAGGCAATCGACAACCTGTGGGTACGCGGTGAAGCAGGCGAGACCTGTGGTCTGTACATTGACAGCCGTAAGATCCCGAACACCACAAATGCTGATGGCCCTGCAGGACTTCGTGTAACTCAGAGCTATGAAGAAGACGGAACCACATACTATCAGTTCTGTACCGCATATCCGGTAGGAACCATGATTGCACAGAGCTGGGATACAGAAGTAGCCCGCAAGATGGGTGAAGCAGTTGGTGCAGATATGATCGCAGCAGGTGTTACCCTGTGGCTGGCACCTGGTATGAACATCCACAGAAATCCGCTGTGCGGACGTAACTTCGAGTACTATTCAGAAGATCCGCTGCTGAGCGGTTCTATCGCAAGCGCAGAGGGAAGCGGCGTTCAGGAGACTCCGGGTGTTGGCGTTACCTACAAGCACTACGCAGCAAACAACCAGGAAACTACACGTAATGCATCTAACAGCGTAATGTCTGAGCGTGCTCTTCGTGAGATCTACCTGAAAGGCTTTGAAATCGCAGTTAAGAGCAGCAAGCCGATGGCAATCATGACCTCTTACAACGAGGTCAACAATGTTCCGGCAGCTAACGACTACGAACTGATTGAGAACATCCTGAGAAAAGAATGGGGATTTGACGGTCTGGTTATGACAGACTGGGGCGGATCCGGCGGATACTCTGATGCACGTGCAATGCATGCAGGTAACGACCTGATCTGTGCAGGTAAGACTGTTTCTAACATCACCGGTTACATCACTGATGCAGCTCCGGCTATCGAGACAGATGAGAACGGCGTAGCAACAGACGGCGGATATCCGTTCGTATCCAAGACCACAAGAGCAAGCGGAACTACCGTCACCTTCACAACAGTTACACACTGGGGCGACTACCGTCCGTCAGCTGAAGGCAGAGAGTATACAGTAGAGACTACCACAGAAGCATTTGACAGCGAGACCCGTCCGGTTCGTCTGTATGTGGATGAGGAAGGCAACTACTACACAACAGCTCAGCAGGATATTACCACAACTCAGGAACTGCAGAACTGGACTATCCGTGAACTGCTGGATGGTAAAGACATCAACGATGCTCATCTGAACGGCATGGTAGATGACGGTACAGCTTCTTACACAGAAGAAGACGGTAAAGTTGTAATCACTTACAAACTTGAGAAACTGTCTGCTCTGGATAACGTAAGCACCGGCCATCAGGAAGCTACCACCACAGACATCTTCGGTGATCCGGATGAGAATACTCTGACACTGGGCGACCTGCAGAAGAGCGTTATGAACATCCTGCACATCGTAATGGCATCTAACCAGTTTGCAGATCTGACCGGTACTGAGTCTGTATCTTACACACAGAGCAGAGCAGACCAGCTGCAGACCTATATTGAAGTAGCTAAATCTGAAATTCAGTAATCTTTTCAAGTTCATAAGCAAACTCCTGAAATAATAAAGAGGGCCGCTGCACAAGCAGCGGCCCGTGAAGTTTCAGGAGAAATGTAAAATAAATTTATCACATTTCTGATATTTTTTCTAACAAGATTGATAGAAACTGCAGCGGAATATGATTAAAATATATTCATAAATGCTGCTTCTGATGAAGTCCTGATGTGAAAATGTGTGACCTGCAACAGAGGTTTCACGGTAAGTTTTCCATATCAGGAGATTGATAAAGAAGTTCTGGTACGGAGCGGCATAGAGTGTGAAAATAAGAGAATGCGAAAGGAGATTTTAACAGAATGAAAAAAAATTCACTGAAAACAACTCTGACCGCTGCAGCAGTTCTTGGCTGTGCGGCAATGCTTCCGATGGGTGCAAGCGCTGAAGGCGCAGACAATGGCGTAGATGTATCCGTATTTGAGTCCGGCACCGCTGAGGTTGACGGAGATACCATGCAGTACCGTCTGTATGATCCCCAGGAGAATGGATATGAGGAAGAGTCCTATCCTCTGGTACTGTTCCTTCATGGCGAGGACGGGGTTGGAACAGACAATGAAAAACAGCTGACTGCAAATGCAGGTGCTACCGTGTTTGTTGAGATGGCAGACAGCAATCCTGCTTATGTTCTGGCTCCTCAGATCGATGAAGAGGACTGGACTACAGATGAAAACATGGCTCTGGTGATGCAGGCTGTAGAAGACGTGATGAACACCTACAAGATCGACGAAGATCGAATTTATGTAGAAGGTATGTCCATGGGCGGAACCGGAACCTGGAAGATGCTTCTGGATCATCCGGATCTGTTTGCGGCAGGTATGCCGATCTGCGGACAGGTTCCCGCGGAATATTATGAGAATGAGGACGCATGGAAAGCTCTGGCTAATATGCCGGTATGGGCATTCCACGCAGCAGATGATGACGTGATCCCCGAGGAGGAGACCGCAAAAGCTGTTCAGGCTCTGAAGGATGCAGGAAACAACTGCACACAGTACGAAGTATGGACTGCAGGTTCTATCACTCCGGCACATGAGATCTGGAACCGTGTATATCAGATCGGAACACCGTACAACTGGCTGATGATGCAGAACAGAGAGAGAACACAGGATAATACGCTGGATGCTTCCATGCTGTTCTCCAAGAAAGTGATCAATGACCACATTACCCGCATATGCGACTTCTGGCTGGGACAGGTTTATGTCATTCAGGATGAGGGCGAAGTGCTGATTATTGATACCGCAATGGGTGGATTTGGACAGGCTGATCTGTATGCATACATCAGAGATGAAGTGCTTGAGGACAAGGATGCAGAGTTTGATGTAATCCTGACTCACAGCCACGGTGATCACACACTGGGTCTGCCGTCTCTGGAAAAATCCGGCAAGCTGAGAAACGTTTACATTGGTGAAGGCGATGTGGATGCAGTGCTTGATACAATGGCAGGCTTTGATGTGGATATCACAGATAAGGTAATTGTTGCAAAAGAAGGTGATGTTATCAAAGTAGGCAGCAAAGAACTGCAGGTAGAAGTAGTATCTGTACCGGCACATACCGTAGGATCTATTGTTATGTTTATGGACAGCGACAAATATGTGTTTACAGGCGATGCGATCGGTTCCGGTGATCTGTGGCTGCTGGGTGTGTACTCTGTGAAAGACTGTATCCCGGGTCTGCAGCACTTTGTTGATGAGCTGGATGCAAGAGGAGATGACTATGAGATCCTGACCGGTCATGCTGAGAACAAAGTTCCGTTCACCGCACAGTATGCACATGATATTCTGGACTGCGCAAAGGGTATTGTAGACGGAAGCATCGAGTATGGTATCTATACCAGAAGAGAAGGTGCATATGCAACATATGGTTCCGGTAATATTTTCTTCCAGGAGGATGAGGTATTCGAACTGCCGGAGACAGAAACTGAGGCAAAATAATAAAAACAGAGCCAGACGTTTACGGGATCTGAGATACTCCCGACAGAGTGCTCCCTTCCTGACAGACAGGTCAGATCAAAACCTGTTTGCCGGAAAGGGAGCATTTTATATTGCAGGATTACAGCATCAAGGGATTTACTCCAGCTGTGTTTGCATGATGACGGGATGCGTTATTGTAATTTTCAAACACTACCGATATAATAGGATTAACGCGGTCAGACTGATAACAGATGTGAGATGTCTTCGGCCTCGCAGCAGGAATGCGGGGATGTTCCTGAATCCCAGTGTGTAATCATAACGGAAACAGGGGGTAGGAAACCTGAAAGAAAAAGAGGTAAATGGAAGGGACGGTGAAATATGCAAAAAAAATATCATTCCATGAACCGGAAACTGCTGATCTGGGCCGGTGTGTTTCTGGTGCCGATGCTGGCGCTGTTCAGCATGGGCGTATATCTGGCAATCCATTCCTTTGAGAAACAGCTGGTACTGACCAATCAGCAGATTTTAAAGCCGTATATGTCAGAGACCGATGTGATCCTGGAAAATATCAGGCAGTATGTGGCTTACCGGGAGGTGCCGGAGTCCATCTTAAATCAGATGGAATCATCTTCTGCTACAGAGCTGGAGCGGCTCACAGCAGCCAAGGCTCTGCAGCAGTATTACACAGATGATCTCAATACCTACTCTCAGATGGATGCGGTGTTTGTGCTGCGCAAGGATCGCTTTCATTTTATCCGGAATACGAACAGAGAGTATGAAAAACAGTGTCTGGCTGCCGCCCGGGTGGAACAGAATATTCGTTCCCGATCCGGAGATGGAATGCTGTTTCAGAAGGGGTACTGTATTTTTACCATAGAAGGCGATACCTATTTTATGCTGGCGCTGGAAGAAGGAAATACCGTGTGGGGCTGCTGGATCAGGGCGGACAGTTTCCTGGAAGAACTGAAAAAGGAGAAGATCAGAGGACTGGAAAAGCTGGCTTTTGTATCACGGGAAGAGCGTGAAAGTTTCCTGGAACAGTATGCAGGAAATAACAGGGCACTGCTTCTGGTGGAGCAGCCATCGAATGACGGGAACTGTTCTCTGGTGGCGCTGATGCGCAGATCAGAAGTATTCTCGTCTTTTTACCGTCTGCGCAATACGGTTTATCTTTTATTTGGCATGTCGCTGCTTCTGCTTGGTGTCTGGTATTTTCTTGTGAACAGCCGTATTATCAGACCGGTCAGGGGGCTGACAGCGAGGATCAACAGGATCAGGAAGAAGGATTTCTCTGTTGTGCCGGTACCGGAACATCTGGACCGGGAGGTCTGTACGGCTTATGAGACAGTGAATGATATGGCTGCCGAGATTGAACAGCTGAAAATTGATATATATGAAGAGAAACTGACGAAACAGAAACTTCAGATGCAGGTGCTGCAGATGCAGATCAAACCGCACTTTTTCCTGAACGGGCTGACGACGATCATC
>CAKRNX010000076.1 GCA_934371475.1 uncultured Lachnospiraceae bacterium | reverse complement strand
TGCAGGCGGTATGCTGCAGATCCTGAGAGAAAAAAAGAATTTTACCTGTATTCTGACCGGAATTGTGTTTTTCTTTATTTTCCATTTTATGACAAATACCTACATTTATCAGATGATCCAGTGGGTGGGAGGCAACAAGCAGGATATGGGCACGGCGGTCTTTGTTGCAGCGATGACAGAGATCCCGATGATGGCGGGATTTTCCAGGCTGGTAAAGAAGTTTTCAGTAGAAGAACTGCTGCGTTTTGCAGCGGTGTGCTGGGTTGTCAGAGCCATCGTGTTCTGTTTCTGTACGAACGTGACAGGGATTTACGGAGCACAGCTGATGCAGCTTGTTACATATGCTCTTTATATTCCGGCAGGTGTTTATTATGCCAACCAGGAGATGGATGAGCACCACAAGGTGCAGGGACAGGCAATGGTTACTGTGGCGTTTACTGTCGGTTCCGTGTTCGGCAATCTGCTGGGCGGCAGACTGATTGACAGTTTCGGTGTCCCGGTGATGCTGCGTTCCGGCGTGGCCTTTGCCGCGGTGGGACTGATTTTCTTTTTCCTTGGCACTGCAGATAGAAAAAATGTCGCAAAACCGGTTGACGGAGCCGGAAACATGTGATAGTATATGTGAGTATGCCGCACAGAGAGGTTTAAGAGGTGTGCCCGGGACGGAGCCATCCACCATATCTGGCGAGTAATGTTAATAGGAGGTGCCATATGTACGCAATTATTGCAACAGGTGGTAAACAGTACAAAGTAGCCGAAGGCGATATCGTTAACGTGGAGAAGCTGGGTGTAGAAGCTGGTGAAACTGTTACATTTGATCAGGTTCTGGCAGTAAGCAATGATGGTCTGAAGGTTGGAGCTGATGTTGCAGGAGCAACTGTTACAGCTACTGTTGTAAAGAATGACAAAGCTAAAAAAGTTATCGTTTACAAATATAAGAGAAAAACCGGATATCACAAAAAGAACGGTCACAGACAGCAGTACACACAGGTTAAGATTGAAAAGATCAACGGTTAATTCTGTATGATTTCAGTTACGATTTATCGAGCCGGTCATCAGTACAGAGGATTCCTCTGTGAGGGGCACGCAGGTTATGCAGAAGAGGGATATGACATTATCTGTTCGGCTGTATCTGCACTTACAGTGAATACTATTAACTCTATCGAGACATTGACAGAGGATGAGATAAATGTGGAACAGGGGCAGGAAGGCGGATATTTGAAGCTGGATCTGCTTGGCAGTGTTTCAGTTGAATCCTGTATTCTGATGAGCAGCCTTGTTCTGGGATTACAGATGATCGAAGAAAATTACGGCAGTGAGTTTGTGAAGGTACAGATTCAGGATTGCCGGGGAAATCAATAGATTTTCAATTACTACTAGACATCCAAGGAGGTGTAGAACATGTTAAATATGAACCTTCAGTTATTCGCTCATAAAAAGGGAGTTGGTTCTACCAAGAACGGCCGTGACTCAGAGTCAAAGAGACTTGGAGCGAAGAGAGCAGACGGACAGTTTGTAAAAGCTGGCAACATCCTTTACAGACAGCGTGGCACAAAGATCCATCCGGGCGTAAACGTTGGCCGCGGTGGTGATGACACACTGTACGCACTGGTTGACGGTGTTGTAAGATTTGAAAGAAAAGGAAGAGATAAGAAACAGGTTTCTATCGTTCCGGTTGCAGCAGAATAATAAATGTCAGAGGGCTTCAAATCATTCCTGGTTTGGAGCCTCATTTTATATCGAGGTAAAAAATGTTTGCAGACAGAGCTAAAATTATCATACGTTCAGGAAAAGGCGGCGACGGCCATGTGAGTTTCCGCCGTGAAAAATATGTGCCGGACGGCGGCCCGGACGGCGGTGACGGCGGCCGTGGCGGTGATGTGATCTTTGAAGTTGATGAGGGACTCAACACGCTGATCGATTATCGTCACAGACGGAAATTCGCAGCTACCAACGGTGAGGAAGGCGGTAAAAAGCGCTGTCACGGCGCAGACGGAAAGGATATTGTCCTGAAGGTACCGGCCGGCACTGTGATCAAAGAGGCAGCCAGTGGGCAGGTGATTGCGGATATGTCCGGGGAGAACAGACGTCAGGTGATTCTAAAGGGCGGCCGCGGCGGAAATGGAAATATGCATTATGCCACATCGACCATGCAGGCGCCCAAGTATGCACAGCCCGGCCAGGAGGCCAAGGAGCTTGAGGTGCTTCTGGAACTGAAAGTAATTGCAGATGTGGGACTGGTGGGGTATCCCAATGTAGGGAAATCCACACTCCTTTCCAGAGTTACCAACGCTACGCCCAAAATTGCCAACTATCATTTTACAACGCTGACGCCCAATCTTGGCGTGGTAGATCTGGATGGTGGAAGAGGATTTGTGCTTGCGGATATTCCGGGACTGATCGAGGGTGCTTCTGAAGGCGTAGGCCTGGGACATGAGTTTCTCCGTCATATTGAGCGGACCAAGGTGATGATCCATCTGGTAGATGCGGCATCCACGGAAGGACGTGATCCGGTAGAAGATGTTTACAAGATCAATGGAGAGCTGGCAGCATACAATGCGGATCTGGAGAAGAGACCACAGGTGATTGCGGCCAATAAGATTGACGCGATTTACAGCGAGGGGGAAGAGGATCCGATCCAGAGGCTGAAAGACGAGTTCGAACCTAAGGGAGTGAAGGTGTTCCCGATTTCCGCAGTCAGTGGCGAGGGGCTGAAGGACCTTCTTTACTATGTGCGCGGACTGCTTGATGAGCTGCCGGATACACCGGTAGTATATGAGCCGGAGTATTTCCCGGATGAGCATATGGCAGACAACAACCTGCCCTATACTGTAGAGCAGTCAGAGGAAGATGAGCACGTCTTTATCGTGGAAGGACCCAAGATCGAAAAGATGCTGGGATACACCAATCTGGATTCCGAGAAAGGTTTCCGTTTCTTTCAAAATTTCCTGAAAGATACAGGTATTCTGAAAGATCTGGAGAAGCTTGGCATCCAGGACGGCGATACCGTCAAAATGTACGGATTGCAGTTTGATTATTATAAGTAAGCAATTATTATAAGTAAGCGGATTCACTTGTCAGAAGTTCGTGAAAACCAGAAGCTAAACCGTATGAGACAGCGGAGGCTTCTGGTTTTTCATTTTTAACCGAAACAAATAAGCCCCCTGCAGGCCTCTCCCGATACACTGCGGAGCAGTGATCCGGTTAAGAGAAAGTAGCAAAGCGAATTACGAATATCCGCTTGACTCACCGCCGGTTCCTTTTGTATTCAGAAATTCCCGGATTTCTTCCGGGGACAGAAGCGCATAGATGCTTTTATGGAACGTTGCGGCTACTTCCAGTTCTCCGTAATATCCGGTTCGCACATCGCAGTTGCCTTGCAGCGCTTTGCTGAGACTTGCTTTAAGTTCATATCCTTCCGGACTGTCCATAAAATGTTTCAGAAGACGGCAACAGGTATGGGTGTTCTCGTAGTAGCGCCGATAGGCGGGGTGAAATTCCCGCATCCAGCCGCTGACAGAAACGCAGAAAAGAGCAGTAGGATGGATGACGGGCTGATACAGAAGGTTCCATTTTTCCTGCTGCAGCGGATCAGAGGCGAAGGCAAGCAGAGAATGTTTCAACTCTTCCACAAAATGAGGATAATCGGATTCTGTCAGAGAGGTGATCTTCTGATTTCTCAGATACTGATTGACGTTTGTGGCATCGATCTGCTCAGGGGAAAGATACTGAAGATAGCGGGACATGGTTTTCAGATCCGTACTTGCGTGTTTCAGTGTGTGCTGGGTGATTTTCTGCCAGAGAAACTGCTGGTATTCTGTGACCGGTGTATCCAGATAGGCCATCCACAGATACTGTGCCAGCAGCTGGGCGTCCCGCGACTCCATCTGATATCTGGGAGCGTCATCAGGAAGGAAACGGGTATCCTGAAGCATGTCTGCCAGCTGATCCAGAGACTGGCAGACAGGGAGCTGCCCTGTAAGACGGTCCAGTTCGCTGATTGCCTTCTGGATGGAGAGCAGCTGTACCTGGAGTTTATTCAGCTGCTTGTGCAGATAAAAAGGTGTGGTGCGCGGCCGCGCAAGAATGGACCGGATATCGGCCAGTGGAAGTCCGGCCTCTCTCAGCTTCCGGATCAGAAAAAGTTTCTGGATATCTGTTTCAGAAAAAATATGATAACCGTTGTTTTTGTTAATATCCGGGGTAATCAGTTTTTGACCGATATAATAATAGATGGTCCTCCGTGATAGTCCGGTTTTTTGGATGACTTCCTGTATCCTCATAAGTACCTCCTCAAAAGTATACACCTAGTGTAAACTCTGTAAAACTTATTATAACGCTTTTTATAAGCAAAATCCATAAAAATTGTACAATTTGCTGAAAATAATATCTTTGAACGAAAAAAATTGAAAATATTTTGTAAAAAAATTAACATTGACTTTCCACTCACTGTATCATCTATGATAGAGACAAAAGAAATGACAGGAGAGGTGAGACATATGTTAAAAGATAAGGTGGCAGTTGTCACAGGAGGAACAAGAGGAATTGGTTATGCCGTGGCAGAGAAATTTCTGGAAAACGGAGCAGTGGTTGTGTTGTTCGGATCAAGACAGGAAACGGTGGAAAAAGCAATTACATCACTGAAAGAAAAAAATTCTGAATGGGAAGTTGCCGGTGCGTGGCCGAAACTGACGGACGCCGCTGCGGTGGCCGGCGAGATGGCAAAAATTAAAGAGAAATATGGAAAGATTGACATCCTGGTCAATAATGCCGGGGTATCTGACAGTATACCGCTTGAAAAATATACGGCAGAGCATTTCGCAGGGATCATGGATCTGAATGTGAATGCAATGATGAATGGAATTATTCCGGTCGTGGAGATTATGAAAGAACAGGGCGGCGGATGCATCCTGAATACCAGTTCCATGGTCAGCATCTGCGGCCAGCCCAGCGGCGTAGCTTATCCGACCAGTAAATATGCGGTAAATGGACTCACCTGGTCGCTTGCGAGAGAACTGGGGCCATTCCGTATCCGTGTGAATGCGGTAGCACCGGGCATCACCAGAACAGATATGGTGGCGGCTCTTCCCAAAGAAATAATTGAACCGCTGATCAGCAGGATCCCTCTGCGCAGGATTGGAGAAGCAGAAGATATTGCAAATGCATTTCTGTTCCTTGCCAGCGATATGGCAAGCTACGTGACCGGAGAGATCCTTTCTGTGGATGGCGCAATGCGTTCCTGAAGCGATTGGATCAGCTCCTGCGTTTCGGGAGAAGGATTATGAATGTCTGGGCTTCTCTCTTTAAATACATTCCAGCATAACACGAGTGCAGAAATAACCGCCCTCCATTTGTATATTGATTATGCCATTATATTTGTCGACGATGGAGCGGACGATTTTCAGTCCGTATCCGTGGCATGTTTTGTCTGTTTTTGATGTGTGAAGCTCTGGATTGTTTGCCAGAACATTTTCATTTGTCCGGTTTTTGATCTGAATGGAGAGATAAGATTTGAGAATGCCGATATTGATCTGGATATCGGCATTTTTTACGTCCCTGCTGGCATCGATGGCATTGTCAAGAAGATTGAGCAGCAGGCCGGACAGATCAGAGTCCTCAACGGGCAGATCAGATGGAATGCGCACATCGGCATAGGTGTGGATTGCAAGATCCCGGGCCTCGTTGATTTTCTGGGTCAGCAGATAGTCCAGCATCTGGTTGCCGGTGTTAAATTCCTCCAGCCTGTCATAGCGGGGAACCAGTTTGGTATCGACAAACTTTTCCAGCTCATCCAGCTCACCTGATTTGATCAGGGACTGGATATAGAAATAGACATTTTTCATCTCATGCTTGTCCCGGCGGATCTGTTCCACCATACCGATGGAGCGCTCCACGTTGTTCAGCTGAAGCTCCAGCCGCTGAGAAATCAGCTGAGACTGGGATTTCTCATGAAACGTCTCAGTGATGGTATAAAACAGATAGTAAGTAACCAGAGAAGTCATGATCAGCAGGCTGAAAAAGGACAGAGAGATTGTGAGAACTGTGCCGTTGGTATGCGCAATATTGACAAAATATTCTGCCAGAATAAACAGAAGGCAGGGAGTGCAGAGCATCAGAAATATCGTTCTTGAAGGAAGTTCTGCCACATAACGCAGAGGATACCGAAGAAACAGAGCACAAGAGAGGGCTCCAAATCCGTAGAAAAACAGATAGAAAAATCCGCGGCTTAAGAAGAAGCTGCCGGTGCCATGTTCAATCATATCAGAAAAACCAGACAGGGAGCCTCTCAGAGCCAGGAGAAACAGTGCCTGACTGATAAACAGAGCCAGATGGCAGAGAAAATTGTTTCTAAAACAGACAAAAAGATAACCGATCCCGATCAGAAAAAGGAGAACAGATGACAGTGCAAAAAAGTAAACGTTCATATATGTCATCAGACGGAAAAAAGTTTCATTCAGTACAGTAAAGATTAGAGTAAAAAGCAGGATCCGGCAGAGCTTCTGCTTTTTTTGATGTCTGGCATCAGATCCGGAAAAGGTAACTGTAATTATCAGAAACAGAAATGTGACAGTATTTTCAAAGGAAATTAAGAGTTCCTGCATGAGATACCTCCCTGTGAGAAAGAAATAAACTGCTGTTTGATTTCGGCAATGCGCCTGCGGCTTAATGGGATTTCGGTCTTGTTGTCCAGCACGATGCTCTCTTTGCCGATACAGGAGATATAGCGGTAGTTGACCAGATAGCTGCGGTGCGGCTGCAGAAAGCCGTGTTCCGCCAGCAGTTCTTCAAAATCGGCAAGGCGGGCACGGATCCTTTGTTCCCCGTGAATGGTGACAATCCGGCAGTTTTTCAGCAGAGACTCAATATAGATGATGTCGTTAGCATTAAAAGAATAGACATTGGGGCTGTTCTGTTCCTGGATTTGGATCATAAACCCGGTATCCAGTGCCCACTGCTGCTCCAGGTTGCGGATCAGGACGGGGAGTTCCTCAATGAAATGATTTTTGCGGATAAATGCAAATGGCCGGACCTCGAAGGTCTGAAATACCAGTTCTTCCCGGTTCGAGATAAAGATAATCAGAGCCTTCGGATGAAAAGGGCGCAGTTTGCGGCACAGATCAATCCCATTGATGCCGGGCATCTCGATATCAAGAAACAGCAGTTGGTATTCAATTCCGCGCGCAGCTGCATCCAGCAGTTCCTCGCCTGACTCATAGCAGTCAAAGGTAATCGGATAGTTTCTGGTCTGGAATACCTTCTGAAGGCTTTTGTGAATGTAGTTTAAAATTGGTTTTTCATCTTCGCATATTGCGGCTAAAATGGTTTCCATAGAAGCTCCCTGAAAGTCAAGCGGATATTCGAAATCTGCTTCCCTATTTGATCATAACCGAATCACTGCTTTGCGGTTGTCCGGTTAAACAAATTGAATTATATCATTTAACTTCGATGTGTGCAATACAGCTATAAATATGACCACTCATACCACATATGAGCACATGGTGGCAGATCCATTGAAGCCTCTCTGGAAGTGTGATAAAAAAGAAAACGAAGCAAAAAACCGAAAGAAAAGGGAGGTAACAAGCAGTATGAGAAGAAAATTTGTGTCCGTACTTCTTGGAGTCACCATGGTACTTGGTTCTGTACCGGGTATGGCTCTCCAGGCAGCAGAGACAACACAGGAAAGCACAGCAGCAGAGGAAAATAGCTGGATTACAGATGACGGGTTCGGCAACCTGACCGCAGATTTCCCGGAGGAATATCCGAAAGAGCTGGTTGTGATTGAAGACGATGAGACGATCAATGCCAAAGTAGAGGCTCTGATGAAAACTCTGACCCAGGAAGAAAAACTGGATCTGGTATCTGCAGATGGCGCAGTAGGCACACAGACCTACGGTTCATCCCGCCCGTACCGTACCGGTTACTGGAAAGGCTGCGCAAGACTTGGCGTGCCGATCATGGCATTCTATGACGGTCCGATGGGCATCCGTATGAATGCTGGATATGAGACAACCCGTCCGATCAGCGAGAACGGTATTGCAGCAACATTTGATACCGATGCGGCTTATGATTACGGTACAATCTACGGAACAGAGAACGTGAATACTTCATCCAACAACCAGCTGGGATCCCAGGTAGACCTGCTCTATGATCTGACCAGATCCCGCGGCAAGGATATGTACGGTGAGGACTGGCTGCTGGCCGGAGCAATCTCTTCCGCACAGACCAAGGCAACACAGGATAACAACACTTCCGCAACTCTGAAGCATTACCTGAACGACGGGGATGTGGATGAGCAGACACTGCAGGAAGTATATCTGGAAGTATTTAAAGAGAATATCGTAAACGGCGGAGCGACTTCCCTGATGACAGGATATGAAGTAACGAACGGATCTTCCGCCTGCGAAGATACCTACCTGAATAAGAATGTACTGCGCGGCATGTGGAATTACCAGGGCCTGGTTATGACCGACTGGGGCGGAAATTACAGCTTTACTTTGGATAACGGCGTAACGATGGAGACTCCATCCAACACCTACAACAACGCCGAGAATATTCAGGCAGCTCTGGATGCCGGAGAAATCACACAGGAAGATATCGACAATGCAGTACGCTATAATCTGACCGCTATGGGCAAAACCGGATATCTGGGTCTGGTTACCATTTCCAAAGACGGAACAGCAGCAGTTGATTACGATGCACCGGAAGTCATTGAGATCCCGGATGTAACCACAGGCGAAGAGAGAGAGCAGATGCTGGAAGAGAATAACCAGATTGCAATCGAGACTGCTCAGGAGGGCGCTGTGCTGGTTAAGAATGAAGACAATACTCTGCCGCTGGCTAACGAAGGTTCTGTGGCAATGATCGGTCTTGGCGCAGTACATACCGTAGCAGGGTCTCACGGCGAGAATGCATTCGGTTATCTGAAACAGCTGGCAATCAGCCCGACTGATGCACTGACAGAGAAACTGCCGGATGCAGAGGTAACCGGTTATGTTGCTCAGGATATTGTGGGCGAGGCAGTTCCAGGCGATGTACTGTATACGGATGCAGAGGCAACGCAGAACGGTGTTGTTCGTGTAGGCCATGACGGAGACGGAAATGAAGTAGATACGGTCGATGAGCAGATCAACTTTGTAACCAATTCCACAAACTACTTTAATGCAGAAGACGGAACCGCATTCCCGTATGGAACACAGGGAGCAGCTTATACCATGACTACTTATTTGAAAGCACCGAGCACAGGTACTTATGAGATCAAGGTAGAAGGTATCTATGCAAACGTACTTTCCGCACAGATTGAGGTTGACGGCGAGACAAAGGATATGGCATGCGGCGCAGGCGAGGCAGGTACAGGCTTTGTAGCAACCAGTGGACTCGTTACGACTGACACCGGTCTGGATATTCCTTCCGAGGAGACCGAGAATCCGTGGGCAGGTTTCATGATGGGCGGCGGATCTGATGAGGAGGAGACAGAAGCAGCTACTGAGGCTCAGACTGAAGTCCCCGAGACAGAAGAAGTAACGGAAGCGGAGACAGAGGATGCGGCAACTAAGAACATGATGTCCATGATGTCTACTTGGTCACCGACTTATGCAAATTTTGATCTGGAAGAAGGAAAGACCTACAAGATCACAATTACTCTGGATGCAGCACAGGATGAGGACAGACAGTACCTGGCAGGAACCAAAGATACCCAGGTTCGTCTGGCATGGATCACTCCGGAACAGAAAGCAGATAATTACAGCCAGGCAGTAGAGGCAGCCAAGACAGCAGATACTTCTGTAGTATTCCTGTCATCTCTGCAGAATCTGTCATTTGATGATGAGCAGCTGACATTGCTGAACGATGTCATCGCAGCAGCAAAAGAAAACGACCACAAGGTAGCAGTTGTAATTACTGACGGTCTGCTTCCGGATATCAGCAATTTTGTAGACGATGTGGATGCAGTACTGATGGTATGGCAGCCTGGACAGGGCGGCGGTACTGTAGTGGGAAATATCCTCAGCGGCGAGTATAACCCGAGCGGAAAACTTCCGATCACATGGCCGGCAGACTATGAGGATACCAGCAAACAGTATCAGGTAGAAGGAAGAAGCGTAGAAGCAAACGGTCCGTCCAGCGGAACATCTGTGGCACATCAGGAAGGTATCTTTATCGGATACAAGTACTATGA
>CAKRNX010000075.1 GCA_934371475.1 uncultured Lachnospiraceae bacterium | reverse complement strand
TCCCGTCGATCGCCTGACGGCTCTCCAGTGCCGCTGCAGCCAGCTCTGTACATTCCCGTTTCATCAGGCTGATCCCCGCCTGAAGATGTTTCCGCACAAGCTCCTCTTGCAGACATTCCAGTATCTCCCTTGCCCATTCCACTCCTCCGTCAGATATGATCTCCGTTGAAGCTACGACGCAAACGGACAGCATATGCTTATATATTTTTCCAAAACAGAAACAGATTTTTTTCAGGTTTTCCAGAAATTTTTCATAAATCTCTTCTTTTTCCTCGCAGCCTCTCTGCCGCACCGTTATCATAACACCTCCATAGAAAGGCTGATTAACCTCCCCTAAAAACTTCAGGAAAGACCGTTCGCTTACTTCCCCCAGAAGAATATCTGAAATCAGCTCCTTGCCTCTGGACTCCAGATATTCTTTCTCTCTTTTCATCAGAGCCGCCCCATCCTGCGTATGTTTCTTCGTCCGTGCAATCTGATCACAAACCTTCTCAACTGACTGGATCAATGCAATCTCCTTAACCGGTTTAAGCAGATACTCGCTGGCCCCAAACATCATGGCCCGCTGGGCAAACTCAAATTTGCTGTAGGCTGACACCACAATAAAACGGGTCGGAAATTTTTTTATCCGTGCAATCTCCATGGCATCCAGACCGTTAAGTCCCGGCATATTGATATCTACCACTGCAATATCCGGCCGCTCCTGCTCAAGGATCCTCAGCATTTCAATTCCGTTTTCCGCGCCGCAGATGACTTCCACCTGACAACACCCCTGGCGGATCATTTTCTCCAGTACCTTCCGTTCAATCATCTCATCATCTGCAACCATCAGCTTCAGCATATTCCGTATCTCCCCCTGTGTCACTCTCTGTATTCTTATTCTCCCCGCACGGTATCTCAATCTTTACAGAAGTACCCTCGCCCAGGCTGCTGAAAAAAAACATCCTGCTTCGGCCCCCAAAGAAAATATTCAGGCGAAACGCAACATTTGCCAGACCCACTTTTCCTGTGGGGATCTGCTCTGAACTGATTTTTTCCCTGACGCGCAATACCTCTGCCTCATCTGCTCCCTCACCATTGTCCCACACCTCAATCATACCTGTCCTCTCTTCTTCCTGATACCGGGTAGTGATCCGAATCAGTCCGCCCTCCGTGTACATCCCTACGCCATGTACAATCGCGTTTTCCAGAAGCGGCTGCAGGATCATATTCGGGATCTGTACTTCGTGGAAGCGCTCATCCAGGTCAAACTCAAATCGTATTCTGCTGCCAAACCTTTTTTCCTGCAGATACACATAATTGCCTGCTTCCTCGATCTCTTTTTTCAATGATACCGAGCGATCGTAATAATCCAGCGCATAACGAAGCAGACTGGATGTAATATCCAGCAGATTGACAATCTCCATATCATCTTCCAGATAAGCGGTATGGGAAATCATTGTCAGCGTATTAAACAGAAAATGGGGATTGATCTGCATCTGCAAATTCATCATCTGACTTTTCTGCAGCTGTATCCTCGTGCTGTGATAATTCTCCAGTTCTTTTAACTGGTTCCGTATCTTAACCAGCATGGAATTATATCCTTCTGCCAGTACCTGAAGCTCGCGGCTCATCCCGCTGCTCTCTGACATCATGGTCTCCTCCTGAAGACTGTGCAAATCCAGCGCCTGTACCTTACCGGCGAGCTCCTGGATCGGTTCTGTGATGCGGCGTTCCATATTCTGGATCTGCAGCATCAGATAGCGGACAATCAGCGCCACCGTTGCCAGGAAAACCGCCATAAAACATAAAAATAGCCTCTGCGTTCTGTTCGAAGCCAGCTCTCCGGAGGCCAGAATCTGCGAATAAAGTGAATGAAACATCCCGCTCATCATCTCGTAAATCTGCTGTGCCTGATAGTACACACGGTTTACCGATGCAATCTCCGTCGTCTCACGCGGCATCCTGGAAAGATCCTCTGCTTTTCCCGCATACTGTGCCAGCATCGACTCCAGATCCTGGACATCACGCAAAAACACAGTGGAAACGCGAAAACTCTTCAGCTGCACCAGCTCGCCTCGCAGACTGTCAAGCTTTTTCTGCAGCTGCTCATACGTCTGCTCATCCTGCTCCATGGCATACTGTCCAAGACAGTTCTGCATTTCTTTGAGTTCCTCATAAAAATCATTCAGCAGATAAAGATTTCTGTTTTCCTGGTGCATCTGCACCATAACCTGCATGCCAAATCCAAGGCACAGTACCATCAGGATCACAATCATCCCGGCAATCTGTCCGAGATACTGGTGAAATTGTGCTTTGATCGTCAAATTTTTCTTTTCTTTCAATATAGATGCCATTCCAAATCTCCGTACTGCCAGGTCTGATCCTTCTCATCATCTGCCACAGTTATGTTACAGCTTTCCGTATAATTTTTTTCTTCCGGTTTTTTCCCTGTATTGATTTCTGTCAAAATTTTTACTGCCTGGTATCCCTGCTGATATGGCTGCTGCGACACCACCGCATCATAAATCCCCTGCCTCAGAAAAGCTATCGAGTTGTCCATTCGGTCGAATGCCACCACATGGATGGCATCGGGGGCAATTCCCTCCTCCTTCAGAAGATTTCCCACCAGGTCAGAAGCTATCGCCTCCGTAATATACAACGCATCAATTTCCGAATGATCTCTCAGCAATGAAGTTACTTTTTCTCTGATCTCAAACTTTTTCGAATGACATTCCTCTATTGTCAAAATTTCCATCCCGGGATACTGCATGATTTCTTCCTGAAATCCTTCCAGGCGCTCCTTTTGATTGGGGGCCTCCAGTGTCGATACAATCGCCGCAATTTTAGCCGTTCCTCCCGTCACCTCATACATATCCCGGCCAGCCATTCTGCCAGCTTCCAGATTATCCGTCCCAATATAGCAGCTCCGCATCGAATCTTCGAGATCACCATCTATCATCACCACCGGGATCCCAGCTTCCACTGCCTCATTCACCGCATCTGTCAGCGTCTGGGACTCTCCGGTAGCAGCAGTAATCATCCCGTCCACACCCGTCAAAATGCTTTCCCGTATGGCATCTGCCTGACGCTCTACATTCAGTTCCTCCGATCCCATCAGTTTTGTATTCACCGCAAACTCCTGATCTGCCTGTCGGATCCCGGCCGCCACATTGTTCCAGATCAGCGGACAGATAAACACGTATCTTTTTTCATAGGGATCAATCTTCACAGATGTTTTCATCCCTGCTGCAAAACACAGCATCATCAGACCGATCCCGGCCGCAATCATGCACTTCAAAACTCTTTCTGATTTCATCTCTTCCCCCTATGAAGTCACTGTTTTTCAACAGGATCATTTTTTGCTCTCATCTGCCTCTTTTCCATCGTATCCGGCAATCCATCTGCTTCATTCATCAAAAATAAGCGGTGGATGAAGCTCTGCTTTCATTATACCTTTCATGCGTTTTTTCGTAAAGATCACAATATCTCTCCGGTTGAGATCCTTCATCCGGAATTTCATTACTCTGCCACTATGTTTCCACAAAAAAAGCCGATGCCGGCGGACAGCTCCCCTCTGTCCATTGCCGTACATCGGCTTTCTCTTACTTCTATTATAAACAGCTTATTATTTTACTCATCCCTTATCAGCTGCCAGCCATTCCTTCAAAAACAGATACTCCCCTGTATCTTTTTCTGCATACGGCGTCTCGCTGTCCAGTCAGTCTGCGTAGCCGTTCGGATTCTTCTGCTGCCAGTTCCAGGAGTCTGCGCACATTTCTTCAATACCGTACTCTGCTTCCCAACCCAGCTCTTTCTTTGCCTTGGTCGGATCACAGTAACAGGTAGCGATATCTCCGGCACGTCTGCCTTTAATCTGATATTTGAGAGGATGTCCGCAGGCCTTCTCAAATGCCTTGATTACCTGCAATACGCTATATCCGTTGCCGGTTCCCAGATTGTAGATGCTTACGCCTTCCTTATCGGCCAGCTTCTGAATTGCTTTTACATGACCCTTTGCCAGGTCTACTACATGAATGTAGTCACGCACACCGGTGCCGTCCGGAGTATCATAATCATTTCCGAATACGCCGACGCACTCCAGTTTGCCAATCGCAACCTGTGCCACATACGGAAGCAGATTGTTCGGGATACCCTTGGGATCCTCACCGATCAGGCCGCTCTTGTGAGCTCCGATCGGATTGAAGTAACGCAGCAGGATGACATTCCATTCCGGATCTGCTTTCTGAATATCCATCAACACCTGCTCCAGCATCCATTTTGTCCATCCATACGGGTTCGTGCATGTTCCCTTCGGGCACTCCTCTGTGATCGGTACGAACGCCGGATCGCCGTATACGGTTGCAGAAGAGCTGAAGATGATATTCTTTACGCCATGGTTTCTCATCACATCACACAGTGTCAGAGTACCGGTCAGGTTGTTGGAGTAGTATTCAATCGGTTTTACTACAGACTCACCGACTGCCTTTAATCCTGCAAAATGAATAACTGCATCAACCTTCTCTTTATCAAAGATCTCTTCCAGTTTTTCTCTGTCGCACACATCTGCCTCATAAAATGTCAGATCTTTTCCGGTAATCTGTTTTACACGCTCTACCGCTTTCTCGCTGGCATTGTAAAGATTATCAACAACTACAACCTCATAGCCTGCATTCAGCAGTTCTACACATGTATGGCTTCCGATATAACCTGCTCCGCCTGTTACTAAAATTCTCATAACGCTTCTCCTTTCCGGGATCCTGCCCGTCAAACCCTTGTGATCAACTGATCTATCTAAAATCTATTACTAATCCCTACCTGCCGCTTATTGCTTTTCGCAGCTTTGCAGGGAACTTACCTGTTTTGGCTAACCTGCCGCCTGTGCCCGCTGGCTCTATGAATTCAAGAATACCTCTGCAATCCTGCCGAAGGCTATATCAGATGAGGGATTGACTCCCACCACTGATACTAATTTGTTTCTCGCTACCTACAGAGGTGCGCGTCACTTCTCCATCTGATGTTTATGCCAGCACCTGTGTGCCGCCTACCGGGCGGATAGAAAGTACATGACAGCTTCCCTCACCCAACACAGCTTCCACATTTTTCCGGAACTCTTCCAGCATATCTTCCGGCACAAATGCCTGTACCGTACCGGCAAATCCGCCGCCGTGTACACGGTATGCTCCGCGTCCCTGCAGAAATCTGTCACACATAGCCAGGGCAACACCCATCTCCTGATGCTCCTTGCTGCCGCAGGGAACAATATTCTGCAGGTACATCCAGGAACTGTATCCGGACTCTTTCACCAGCTTCAGGAATGTATCGATATCCCCGTCCTCCAGAGCTTTCGCCTGCTGCGGAACTCTTTTGTTGTCTCCGTATACGTGAAGCGCACGCAGGATCGCGCGGTCGCCTACTTCTTTGCGGATCTTCGGGATCGCTGCCACAAACTCTTCCTCCGGGATCTCACGAAGCACTTCCTTGCCCAGCAGCTGACAGATCTTCTTCAGCTCCAGCGGGATCGCTGCATACTCATCTGTCAGATCAGCATGATCTGCACCTGAGTCGATGATGCACAGTGCCAGTCCGGTTTTTTCAAAATCAACATCCAGTTTTTTCACTACCGGATGATCGGTATCTTCAAAATCAATTGTCAGCATATTTCCTACGGAAGAAGCTGTCTGATCCATCAGTCCGCTCGGTTTTCCAAAATAGACATTCTCCGCATACTGACCGATCTGAGCGATTTCCACTGCTGAAACCTTGTCGCCGAAAAACAGAGAATTGATGATATTGCCTACCAGCACTTCGAATGCTGCGGAAGAGCTGATGCCGCTGCCCGGCAGTACACTGGATTTCACGACCGCCTGGAAGCCGCCTACCCGACATCCCAGCGCTGCAAATCTTGCTGCCACTCCGCGGATCAGAGCTGCTGTGGAATTCTTCTCCTCTTCCTTTACGGAAAGATCGTCAAGATCAATGCTGCACATCGGATATCCCTCAGATTTGATGCAGATCTCACCTTTTTCTGTCACAGATGCAGCTGCGATCATATCCATGTCTACAGAAGCAGCCAGCACGCATCCGTGCTGATGATCTGTGTGATTTCCTCCGATTTCTGTTCTGCCCGGTGCAGAGAAGAGTGTCAGGTGATCGCTGTCACCAAACTGCTCTTTAAACATATCAAGAAGCTCAATATAACGAGCAGTATTTTCTTTTGCCTTGTGTCCGTAGAGTTCTTTCATTTTGCTCTGAAATCCCTCTGTGACCGTTTTTTCTTTCCATTCCTGAATATTCATTTCGTATCCTCCCATTCATCTGTAGCTTGCGTTTTTCCGTTCCTTCATGTTAGACTTATCATAGTCTATTTTTTTTGCCGCGTATAGAGATAATCTGATCAAAAACTTTGATTTTGTTCGCATTTAGGAGGATACGCCTATGATTTCATCCTTTGATCTGGAAAAACTGGCTCCACTGTTTCAGGACTTTTATCTCCTCACCGGGATCCACATTGCACTGTTCAATGAAAAATATGAAGAAATTTTTCCTTATCCGGTCGAACTGCCCTCGTTCTGCCGTCTCATACGCTCGGACAGTACCTGTGCGCAGAAATGCAAAAACTGCGACAGAGAAGCATGCCGTACCGCCGCCAAGCAGCATAACATCTATTTCTACCAGTGTCATGCCGGCCTATACGAAGCCTGCACACCTATTTATATGGGCGAAATCATTGCCGGCTATATCATTGTAGGAAATATTTTTCCCTATCCCGACCATGAGACAGGCTGGCACGAAATCGAGGCGCTCTGTCGTGATTATCCGATTGACCAAACCGCACTGCACGATGCCTGCATGGAACGCCCCATCCGCACCCATGCCTATGTAATGGCCGCCTGCCACATCCTGGAAGCCATCGCTTCCTATCTGTGCAATGAGCGTGTCGCCATTCTGAAAAAAGGAAATCTGCACACACAGATTGACGAATACATCATCAGCCATCTCACAGACGATCTGAGCGTCCCAGCCTTATGCCGCCAGTTCTCTATCGGAAAAACCTATCTGTATGAGATCACCAACAGCACCTATGGAACCGGGGTGGCGGAACACATCCGTCGACTGCGTATTGACCAAGCCAAGAAAATGCTGACAGAACACCGGGACTGGACTGTCGGTGAAATTGCTGCGGCCTGTGGCTTTCACGACTACAATTATTTTATCTCCGCCTTTAAGCGGGATACTGGCTTGTCCCCCAAACAATACCAGAAAGCCCTGTAACGCAAAACACAGGTCAGATCTGACCTGTGTTCTCAATCAATGGAACCGATGGGGCTCGAACCCATGACCTCTCGCGTGTGAGGCGAACGCTCATCCCAGCTGAGCTACGATTCCCTATTTATTTTCTGTCCTTATTATAACACTTTTTTCTGAAATGAAAAGTACTTTTTGCTGCCCATTTTCATTTTTTAGCTAAATGACTGTGCCCGTATATCCGTTCGGGAATGCCCCGGCATTCTTGCTGTGAGGTACGCAGTTTCTTGTTGCCTGCAGAGGTGGGAATCCCTTCACATCTGACATGAAGGAACTCCACCTCTGTATTTCACTCTCTGTCTCCTGCTGCATATGATAAACAATAACGATCTCTTTGTTTCAGGAGTATTTATGAATGATCAAACTCTGTCTATGACTGCCCAGCAGCCCCGGGAGGCCACCGGCAGTCTCCGGCTCCATATCACCTCTGAACGCCAAGGACTTCCCGTCGCCAATGCCGCTATTTCCATTTCCTATACCGGCTCTCCGGGAAATATCCTTGAAACAATCACCACCGATGTCAACGGTCAGGCTTATCTCCCATCTCTGAGCACCCCTCCGCTGGAGTACAGTCTCACGCCCGATACAGAACAACAGCCTTACTCTGAATATACACTTCAGATCCAGGCTTCCGGCTATGAGGAACTCACCATATCCGGGACTCAGCTTCTCGCGGGGCAGACCGCCCAGCAGAACATATCTCTGCGCACACTTACTCCCTCACGTTCTCCTGACACGGTTGTGATCCCTGCCCATACGCTGTATGGACAGTATCCTCCAAAAATTGCTGAAGAAGAAATCAAACCCGTCACCCAGACCGGAGAAATTGTACTGAACCGTGTAGTTCTTCCCGAATATGTGATTGTACACGATGGCCCGCCACAGGACACCAGCGCACCGAATTATTATGTCCGATACCGCGATTACATCAAAAATGTGGCTTCCAGTGAAATCTACGCCACCTGGCCCCGAGCCACAATTATCGCCAATATTCTGGCTATCCAGTCATTTACCCTGAACCGGGTCTATACGGAATGGTACCGGAATAAAGGTTACTCGTTTACCATTACCTCATCCACCGCTTTTGACCAGAAATGGGTCCGCGGACGTAATTACTACGACAGTATCTCCGGGGCAGTGGACGAAGTGTTTGACAGCTATCTCTCCCGTCCCAATGTCAGACAGCCCATCCTGACGCAGTACTGTGACGGGCAGAGAGTCTCATGTCCAAACTGGATGACACAGTGGGGGAGCAAGGCTCTTGGCGATCAGGGCTATGAACCGATTGAAATCCTGCGCTACTTCTACGGCGATAATATCTACATCAACTTTGCGGAGGAAGTATCCGGCGTTCCCTCATCCTATCCGGGCTATCCTCTGGATATCGGCTCCTCGGGCGAAGATGTCCTGAAAATCCAGGAACAATTAAACAGGATCTCCGATAACTATCCTCTGATCCCCAAAATTCAGGAAGATGGAATCTACGGAGAAGAAACTCAAAATGCCGTCAAAGTATTCCAGTCTGTGTTTGGTCTGACTCAGGACGGCATCGTCGGCAGCCGCACCTGGTACAAAATCCAGGAAATCTATGTGGGTGTTACCAGAATTGCAGAACTGAACTGATCTCCTTCCTAAAAGCACCTCACCGCTCCCTGTGATATGTCAGCGGGAGCTTTTAGCTCCTGCCGACATAAGCATTCCCACTGCCCCACCGCTTAGTCATTGCGCATATGCGAATATATGTAATAATCCGTATCATCTGGGATTAGGGGCTTTTGACACCCTAATTTCCGTTCTGCCCCTAAAGTGTGTTTGAAAAAGTTATAAAATTATTTTGAAAAAACACTTGCTTTTTTTTAAAATATAATGTATAGTATAGAAGCGTCACAAATGAGTAAGTGCAAAACAGTATTTTTCATATGGTTCCATGGTCAAGCGGTTAAGACGTCGCCCTCTCACGGCGAAAACAGGGGTTCGATTCCCCTTGGAACTGCTTTATGAGATCGGACAGATTTCATAGCAATTTATTAATTACAATTTCATATGGTTCCATGGTCAAGCGGTTAAGACGTCGCCCTCTCACGGCGAAAACAGGGGTTCGATTCCCCTTGGAACTGTTCATACGAGATCTGAGAAGATCTCGTTTTTTGTTAAAATAAACAAGCTGCTCAGCCTATACTTCGTTTCGGCCTTCCAAATCCATTGTCCCAGGACGGTCAAGAATGCCCTCATTCTTGCTGCGAGGTGCGCGTCATGCATTTGCATGGCATACTTCTTCTGCGCACCTCTGCATCTACACTCCGTTCCGGTCGGCGCCGGAGACTTATCAGATGGGGGATTGACTCCCACCACTGATACTGATTTGTTTCTCGCCACCTGCAGAGGTGGGAGTCATCTCACATCTGATGTACGCCCTGCCGGAGACTTATGTCACAAAAAAGGATGCACATAGGCACTGTGCTGTTTTACTGCCGCCTTATGAGATCACATTTATCGGCTTTCCATCCAGAAATCCTTTTATGTTATTAGTCAGTATTGATACAAGTCTCTGTCTCGTTTCAAGCCCTTTCCACCCCATATGCGGTGTCAGGATCACGTTGTCCAATACATAGAGCGGACTATCCTCTCTGGGCGGTTCTATCTCCTGAACATCCAGTCCTGCCCCGGCAATTACATGATTTTCAAGCGCCTCAATCAGCGCCTCTTCTTCTATCAGCGCACCGCGTGAAGTATTGATAAGAAAGGCTGTCGGCTTCATCATTGAAATCGTTTGCCTGTTCATTATATATTTTGTCTGCGGAGTCAGCGGGCAATGTAGTGAGACATAATCGCTGTTACGCAAGAGAGTTTCAAGATCTACATAGTGAATACCCTCCTCATCCGTCTGCGGTGTTCTTGTATAAACAAGAATATTCATATCCAGAGCCCGTGCTACTTTCATAACTGTTCTCC
>CAKRNX010000074.1 GCA_934371475.1 uncultured Lachnospiraceae bacterium | reverse complement strand
ATACTATATGCCGGAGCTGGCCGACCATTACAGCCAGGATCTGGAGAAAGCGAAAGAACTGCTGACTGAGGCGGGATATCCGGACGGATTTGAGATGACGATCACGGTGCCCAGCAACTATCAGCAGCATGTGGATGCGGCGCAGGTAATTGTAGAGCAGCTCAAGCAGGTGGGCATTACCGCCAAAATCCAGCAGGTAGAGTGGGACAGCTGGCTTTCTGATGTGTACGCGGAGCGGAATTACCAGTCAACAGTAGTAGGTGTGGACGCGTCCTATCTCAGCGCAAGAGCGCTGCTGGAGCGTTTTGTCTCCGATGCTTCCAACAACTTTGTCAATTACAATAATGAAGAGTATGACAAACTGTATCAGGAAGTAAGGGCATGCACGGACGATGACAAGCAGGTAGAGCTGTATAAGCAGATGGAGACTCTGCTGTGCGAAGATGCGGCCAATGTCTATATTCAGGATATGGCCAGCGATGTGGTGCTGCGCAGCAGCTATGCGGGATACACGTTCTATCCGCTGTATGTGCAGGATATGGCGAAGATTTATAAAGTTTCATAAAGTTTTATGGTAAAACAGGAATATCAGATGTGAGATGACTTCCACCTCCGCAGGTGGCAATCTTGAAAGCGGAAGGTCCGGTATGGTACAGAAGAAAGGGGAAGACGGAAATAATGAAATATGTGATGAAAAAAATAGGAACTCTCATTATAACATTGTTAATTGTCTCTTTTCTGTCTTTCTTTGCTTTTTCTGTCATACCGGGCGATGCAGCCCTCTCAAGGCTCGGCACGGAGGCGACGGAAGAGCAGCTGGCAGCTGTACGCTCGGAGATGGGGCTGGACCGGCCGGTAACAGAGCGGTATGCACTCTGGCTGAAAAATCTGTGTTCCGGGGATCTGGGAGAATCATACAGTTATTCCATGCCGGTGAGTGAGATGCTGCGCGATAAAATTCCGATTACGGTGGCTCTGACAGTCCTCTCGTTTCTGATGATTTTGGTGATTTCTGTTCCGGTGAGTATCTGGACAGCGCTCCATGCGGGAAAATGGGCAGACAGCCTGGTCATGGCGGTTAATCAGATCCTGATGTCAGTGCCCGGATTTTTTCTTGGAATTCTCATTACCTATGTATGCGGACTGCTGTTGAAATGGTTTACACCGGGAGCGTATGTTTCTATATCGGACAGCTTTGGCGGCTTTCTGGGGTATCTGGTGGCTCCGGCAGCTGCAATTGCGCTGCCGCGATGCGCGATGTGTGTCAAAATGCTGAGAAGTTCGATTATTACCGAACTGGATCAGGATTATGTGCGGACGGCATATGCCAGAGGCAATACGGGACGTCGGGTTATGTACCGGCATATTCTGAAAAATGCGCTGATCCCCGTGCTGACGTTCTGGGGGATGACGATTGCAGATATCGTAGCCAACAGCATGATTATCGAGCAGGTGTTTACGATCCCCGGAATGGGCAGTCTTCTGATTTCTTCAATTTCGAACAGGGACTATCCTGTAGTGCAGGGCATTATCATTCTGGTGGCGGCTCTTGTGGTTGTCGTCAATTTTATCGTGGACGTGCTTTATGGAAGAATTGATCCGAGGATCCGGATCAGAAACTGACAGAAAAATATTTGGCTCTAGATTGGAAACGGGAGACAGAACAGATCAGAAAGAGTAAACTACGGAAGCGGCAGAGGGAAGGCAGAGGATCAGATGAAAAAGAAAAGAAAAAATACAAATTTAAGACTGGGAATGATCATCACGGTACTGATGCTGATTTTTCTGCTTGTCGGGCTGGTTTTCACTCCGTATGATCCGGATGCCATGGATGGGGCTTCCCGTTATGCGGCACCTTCCCTGGCGCATCTGTTTGGATGTGACCATTTCGGCCGGGATGTGTTCAGCCGTGTCATGAAAGGAACCGGCACCACGTTCTGGGTGGCGGCTCTTTCCGTCCTTACAGGCGGTGTGGTCGGTGTGTTGGTGGGAGCGTTTACCGGATATTTCGGCGGATGGGCGGATGAACTGCTGATGCGTGTCAATGATGTGATTGTCTCGTTTCCGAGCATTCTGTTGGCACTGATTTTTATCAGTGTACTGGGGCCGGGGAAGTACAATGTGGTTCTTGCGCTGACGATTGTGTTTATCCCCTGTTTTGCCAGAATTACCCGAAGTGAATTTCTGGGACAGAGGGAGATGGACTATGTCAAGAGTGCCAGACTGATGGGAGTGCCGTCTCTTCGGATTATGTTTGTGCATATTCTGCCAAACACGATGCCGTCGATCTTATCGATGGCGGCGGTTGGATTTAACAATGCAGTGCTCTCGGAGGCAGGAATGAGCTATCTGGGGATCGGCGTGCAGCCGCCGGATGCATCGCTGGGACGGATGCTCTCAGAAGCGCAGGCGTATCTGATGACTGCGCCCTGGGGCGCTTTGTTTCCGGGGCTGGCAGTGATTTTGCTGGCACTTGGCTTCTCGTTCCTCGGGGACGGGATTACGGCAGAAAGGCGAAAATGATGATGCATCTTCTGGAAATTGTGGATTTGAATATTGAATTTTGTGATACGCAGCCTCCGACCAGAGTCGTAAAGGATCTGTCTCTGGTGATGGAGGAAGGCGAAATACTTGGAATTGTAGGGGAGTCGGGGTCGGGAAAAACCCAGACTGCCCTGTCGATTCTGGGACTGCTGAAACACCATGCGGATATCTCTTCCGGGAAAATCCTTTATCGCGGGGAAAATATCAATGGCTGCGGCGAAAAGCGGCTGCGGCAGATCCGCGGAAAAGAGATCGGCATGATTTTTCAGGAACCTATGACCTCGCTCAATCCACTTCTGCCTGTGGGCAGGCAGATGGAAGAGGGACTGATCCTTCATACGCAGGATGACAGGCAGACACGCCGCAGAAAAGTGCTGGATATGATGAGGGAAGTGGAGCTGCCGGATCCGGAGGAGCTGTACGGGAAATATCCGCATCAGCTTTCAGGCGGCATGCGCCAGAGAGTTATGATCGCTGCGGCGCTGGTGACGGAGCCGGCACTGCTGATTGCCGATGAGCCGACAACGGCGCTGGATGTGACGATCCAGGCGCAGATCCTGAAGCTGTTAAAGAAGATTAACCGAGATCATCATACGGCAATCCTGTTTATCTCGCATGACCTGGGCGTGGTGCGCAATCTGTGTCAGCGTGTAATTGTGATGAATCAGGGAGAAAAGGTGGAAGAAGGATGTGTGGGGCAGATCCTGGAACATCCTGCGGAAGAATATACCAGGCAGCTGCTGGCCGCAGCGCCTGACCGGAGAAGTTCGCTCAGGAGAAGGAGAAAACTGTAAATATATCAGATAAGAGATGACTTTCATCTCAGCAGATGATCTGCGCCGACCGAAACGGAGTGCAGATGCGGAGATGCGCAGGAAAAGCAGTCAGAAACAGGGGTGAAACGGATGGGAAATATACTGGAAGTGAGGCATGTGACGGCCTCTTACCATGAGGGGCGAGAGGCAGAAAATGTGCTCAGGGATATCAGTTTTGAGGTGAGAGAGGATGAGATTCTGGGGCTGGTGGGTGAGAGCGGGTGCGGAAAGTCTACGCTTTCTAAGGCAATACTCGGTTTTGTAAAGACGGACAGCGGAGAAATTATCCATCACACAGAGTGTCCGCAGATGATTTTTCAGGATCCTTATGCTTCTCTTAATCCATCGAAGAAGATTTCCTGGATTATGGAGGAGCCTCTGCGGATGCAGCATATTCCCGCAGCGGAGCGCAGGAAGCGTGTGCAGGAGATGGCAGAGAGGATCGGTCTGAGCCAGGAGCAGATCAACCGCTATCCGGGAGAACTTTCCGGCGGCCAGCGCCAGAGGGTAAGCATCGGTACAGCATTAATTGGAAGACCACGCTTTGTGATTGCGGATGAGCCGGTATCCGCTCTGGACGTAACGATCCAGAAACAGATCATGGAACTGATGATCGGATTGCAGGAGGAGATGCATTTGTCCATCCTGTTTATCTCTCATGACCTGAATGTGATCTATCAGATGTGCGACCGGGTTATGGTGATGAAAGACGGACAGATTGTGGAGCAGCAGGAGACGGGACAGCTCTTTGCCAGTCCGCGCTCGGACTATACGAAAGAGCTGTTGCGTGATACACTGCAGTAGACATAGCCTCCGGCAGGATGCGCAGTTCGCTGAGCGGAAGCACCCTCCGGGTGTACTATGATGCCGTATGGCATAATAGCGGAAGCACCCTCCTGGTGTAACCATGATGCCATATGGCATAATAGCGGAAACTGTGGACGCATAAAAATTTTTTCTGAATATCTCCAGATGAGAAGATTGTTGAACGGAAAATAAACGGGTGTTTCCGGATCGAATCAGCTGGAGATATATTTTTAGAAATTATTTGTTCATTTTTTGAACTTTTTTGCAAGGTTTTAAATTTTCAGGTGTATAAGTAAATGAGTGCAGAGAGTCAGATGGAGGGGAAGAACAAATTCCCGTTTCGAGAGGAGGGGAAAAAGTGGATCAGGATATTATTGAATTGCTTATGAAAAAAGACGAGCAGGCCATCACGCTGACGGTACAGCGATATGAAAAACTGCTGCGCTATATCATTTCTACCATCCTCGGAAAGAGGCGGGAGGCTGTGGAAGAATGCATGAATGATGTGTATCTGAAGATCTGGCTCAAAGGATGCGGCTATGATTATCAGAAGGCTTCATTTAAAACGTATCTGAAGGCTATTGCAAGGAATACGGCGTTAAATTGTCTGCGTGGAGAAAAACGGAGAGAAGAGGCAGAAAATATGGAGGAAGAGCAGGATCTGCTGCTGGCAGGGTATGTGGATCATGGCCAAAGTGTGGAGAAACAGATGATATTGAGAGAAGAGGTAAGGGCACTGGAACGGGTACTGGAAAAACTGAAAAAGAAAGACCGGGAGCTGATCCTGCGGCGTTATTATTATCTGCAGAGTGTGGGACAGATTGCAGAGATGATGGAAATGTCAGAGAATGCCCTGAACAGCAAACTGTCCAGACTGAGAGGGAAGATGAGGAAAATTTATGAAAAAGAGGTGGAGAAATGAGAGATTTCAGTGAGTATAAACTGATTGATCTGCTGAGCCATATAGATCTGGCCTGGCTGGAAGACGAGATCCCTGAAAAAGATCTGGAAAAAGGCGGAATGCCGCACTGGCAGGAGAAGTTTTTTTTTAGAAAGAAGAAAAAGGCTGTGATTTCAGGCATTGCCGCGGCGGGCAGCCTGGCGCTGACCGGAGCGATCCTGCTGATGTACAGACATAAGATAGGACACGCCGCATAACAGAATATTCTGAAGAGGAAAAGAAAAGGAGAAAAACAATGGAAAAATTAATGGAACTTATTGCAGAACAGCTTCATGTAGAGGTAAGCGAGGTAAAGACAGATGCGAAATTCAAAGAGGATCTGCATGCCGATTCTCTGGATCTGTTTGAACTGGTGACAGCGCTGGAAGATGAGTATGATGTGGAGATCCCGACAGAAGATCTGGAAAAACTGACCACACCGGGTGCGGCAGCTGATTATTTAAAGAGCAGAGGAATTGAGGTAGTGTGATGAAAACGAGGCTGACAGAGCTTCTTGGAATTTCCGTACCGGTTATCCAAGGCGGCATGGCCTGGGTGGCAGAGAGCAGACTGGCTTCCGCAGTCTCTAATGCGGGAGGAATGGGAGTGATTGCTGCCGCCAATGCACCGGCAGAGGTGGTACGGGATGAAATCAGGAAGGCGAAAGAACTTACGGATCATCCCTTTGGTGTGAATATTATGCTTTTAAGTCCGCATGCACCGGAGATCGCACAGCTGGTAATAGAGGAAAAGGTGCCGGCAGTAACAACCGGAGCCGGCAATCCGGGACCTTACATGAAAGCCTGGAAAGAGGCAGGCATCCATGTACTCCCGGTGGTAGCCTCTGTGGCCATGGCCAGACTGATGCAGCGGGCAGGTGCGGATGGTGTGATTGCAGAAGGATGCGAGTCGGGCGGCCATATCGGAGAGACCACAACGATGGCACTGGTGCCTCAGGTAGTGGATGCAGTAGATATTCCGGTGGTGGCAGCAGGAGGAATTGCAGATGGAAGAGGTCTGGCTGCAGCTCTGATGCTTGGTGCGGACGGAGTTCAGATGGGGACAAGGTTCCTGACGGCCACAGAGTGTATGATACACCAGAATTATAAGGACCGTGTGCTGAAGGCAAGTGATATTGACACAGCGGTGACCGGGCGCTCTACCGGACATCCGGTGCGCCAGCTGAGAAATTCCATGACCCGAAAATATCTGGAACTGGAAAAAGAAGGGACGGGATTTGAGGAACTGGAACTGCTGACACTTGGATCATTGCGCAAGGCAGTTGTGGATGGAAATGTCACGGAAGGATCAATGATGGCGGGACAGATTGCGGGATTGGTAAAAACGCAGAAAAGCTGCGGACAGATTCTGGAAGAGATCATGAGGCAGGCAGAAAAAGTGTTGGAAAGAGGTGCGGCATGGGTAAGATAGCATTTATATTTCCCGGTCAGGGAGCGCAGTATCAGAATATGGCCAGAGAATTTTATGAGAATTTTCCGGAGAGCCGCTTTGTATTTGAACGGGCCAGCAAAGCCGCAGGTTTTTCACTTGAAGAGCTGTGTTTTATGGAAGGGGAAAAACTAAACCAGACCAGATATACGCAGCCGGCGCTGCTGACGGCCTGCTGTGCCATTTTGCAGGCTGTCAAACAGACCGGCATTCTGCCGGATATGGCAGCAGGTCTGAGTCTTGGAGAATACTGCGCACTGCTGGCAGCAGGAGTGATGGACTTTGAGCAGGCAGTGAAGGTGGTGTGCTGCCGGGGCGCCTATATGGAAGAAGAGGTGCCGGCCGGAAAAGGAGCCATGCGGGCGGTATTAAGCCGCAGGGAACTGCCGTTTGAAGAAATATGCCGGGAAACTGAAGGAATAGTGACAGTGGCCAATTATAATTGTCCTGGGCAGAGAGTCCTTTCAGGAGAGGCAGAGGCAGTAGAGCGTGCGGCAGAGAAACTGATGGAAGCAGGAGCATCAAGAACAGTTGCGCTGAATGTCAGTGGCCCGTTTCATTCTCCGATGCTGCGGCATGCGGGATCCAGACTGTATCAGATACTGAAAAGTACAGAGTGCCGTCGGCCAAACATATCGTTTATTTCCAATGTGACAGCAAAAGAAGAGAAAGATCCGCAGCAGATCCGAGAACTGCTTGGCAGGCAGGTATATTCTCCAGTGCTCTGGGAGCAGAGTGTGCGCCGGATGGCTCAGCTGGGAGCAGATATTTTTATTGAAATCGGTCCGGGTAAAACCTTAAGCCGTCTCATCTGGAAGACGCTTCCCGGTGTCAAGACATACAGCGTGGAACGGCCGGAAGATCTGGAAAAACTGGCTGATGAACTGAGACGGAGTGAGAGAAAGGCAGGATAAGAAATGCTGGCAGGGAAAAAGGTGCTGATTACCGGAGGCGGAAGAGGAATTGGCCGGGCTGTTGCGTTGACAATGGCCGGATACGGTGCGGATGTGGCAGTCAATTACTGCGGTTCAGAAGATGCAGCAGAACAGACGGCAGAAGAAATCAGAAGAATGGGAAGAAGAGCAGTAACAGTGCAGGCAGATGTCTCTGATGAAGCATCATGTAAAGCATTGATTGAGGAGAGTTGCAGTTTCCTTGGAGGGCTGGATGTGCTGGTCAATAATGCCGGAATCACAAGAGATAATTTGGCTGTGCGCATGAGTGAAACAGAATTTGATGCGGTATTGGACACCAATTTAAAAGGTACATTTTTTTGCATGAAGCTGGCTGGAAAACAGATGATTCGCCAGAGAAGCGGAAGAATTATAAGTATTTCTTCCATTTCCGGTATCAGAGGAAATGCAGGGCAGATCAATTACTGTGCGGCAAAAGCAGGCGTGATCGGGATGACAAAATGTCTGGCAAGAGAACTGGCCGCAAGAGGCGTGACAGTCAATGCTGTGGCGCCGGGATATATTGATACAGAGATGACAGCGGTACTGCCCGAGCGGATAAAAGAGCAGGTGCTTGGTCAGGTACCGCTTGGAAGAATGGGTGGAGCAGAAGATGTGGCGGAGGCTGTTGCATTTCTGGCATCCGACCGGGCCGGGTATATCACCGGACAGGTATTGCAGGTAGACGGAGGAATGGGGATCTGATGAGAAGAGTAGTAGTAACCGGAATGGGAGCGATCACTCCCATAGGGAATACCGTGGATGAAATGTGGAAAAGTCTGAAAGCAGGCAGAGTGGGGATTGGAACGCTGGACAGGTTTGACGTGTCAGAATATCCGGTAAAGCTGGCTGCTCAGGTGAAGGGATTTGATCCGCTTAAAACGATGGAATATAAAGAAGCAAAACGAATGGAACTGTTTTGTCAGTATGCGGTAGCGGCAGCAGCGGAGGCAGTGGCAGATGCGGGGCTGGACCTTGAAAAAGAGGAACGTACCAGGATTGGCGTATCGGTAGGATGCGGGATCGGAGGACTTCAGATTCTGGAACAGGCACATACCAGGCTGGTAGAAAAAGGGCCGAAACGTGTTCCGCCGCTGCTGGTACCCCTGATGATCAGCAATATGGCTGCCGGGAATATAGCAATTCATTTTGGGTTGAAAGGAAAATGCATCGATGTGGTAACAGCCTGCGCTACAGGAACCCATTCCATCGGAGAAGCCTTCAGAGGAATCCAGTGCGCAGATATGGATGTGTGCGTGGCAGGCGGCACAGAGGCTGCCATCACCCCGGTGGGGATTTCCGGTTTTGCAGCGCTGACAGCGCTTTCTTCCGCTGAGGATCCGCTGCGTGCTTCTCTTCCATTTGATAAGGACAGAAGCGGATTTGTAATGGGAGAAGGTGCGGGCGTGGTAATACTTGAGGAGTATGAGCATGCCAGAGCCAGAGGAGCCAGAATCCTGGCTGAAGTAGGCGGTTACGGGGCTACATGCGATGCATATCACATTACTTCACCGGCTGAGGATGGGGAAGGCGCAGCTAGGGCAATGACACTGGCGATGGAGGAAGCCGGTCTGCATCCGGAGCAGGTGCAATATATTAATGCTCATGGAACAGGAACGCATCATAACGATCTGTTTGAGACAAGAGCGATCAGAAAAGCGTTCGGAAAGGATGCATATAATCTGAATGTCAATTCCACAAAATCCATGACAGGGCATATGCTGGGAGCAGCTGGAGCAGTTGAGTTTATTGTCTGCGTCAAGACAATCCAGGAGGGGTATATTCATGCCACAGCAGGTTTCAGAGAGGCGGAGACAGAGATGGATCTGAACTATACACCGACAGGGGAATGCCGTGAAGTAAAGGCGGCCATCAGCAATTCACTGGGATTTGGCGGACACAACGGAAGTCTGCTGGTAAAGAGTGTTTAACCCAAACAAGTAAGTCCCCTGTTTCCATTGCGAAAAGCAAGAAGCAGCAGGAGGCTGTGAGAAAAAATTTATGCGCGGGGTACCCGAAGCAGGAGAAATGATAAAAAGGGAGAGATCAGATGTTGGATATCAGACAGATTATGGAGATTTTGCCGCACAGGGCACCGTTTTTGCTGATTGACAGAATTGACGAGCTGGAACCGGGAAAATATGCAAGGGGAAGAAAAGCAGTTACTTATGATGAACCGTATTTTGCCGGGCATTTTCCGCAGGAACCGGTGATGCCTGGAGTGCTGATCTGTGAGGCATTGGCGCAGACCGGTGCAGTGGCCATTCTTTCCATGGAGGAGAATAAAGGAAAACTGGTGCTTTTCGGTGGAATTTCCAGGGCAAGATTTCGCCGGAAAGTGGTGCCGGGAGATTTGCTGATCCTTGAGGTGGAGATGACAAAAATCAGGGGACCGGTAGGAATGGGAAAAGCAGTCGCATCTGTTGACGGGCAGGTGTGTGTGGAGGCGGAACTTACTTTTGCAGTGCAGGATCCGCTTCCCACATGTAAGGTATAAAAAAGAGGTGCCGCAAAATCACAGGAATAAGTGAGTTTGCGGCATTTCCCGTCTAAAAAAGGAGCTGTTGCCTCATAGATGATTGCTCATTTATTTTGCAACAGCTCTTCATAAGGGGAGGATAAGTAGTATTTTTATCTTTTGCATTGTGATCCTTGAAGGGGGATTCGAAGATCAGTTTCTCCCGCCGGAACAGTTTAAAGAGGCGGAACAGTTCACCGTATGGTCTGACCTGAGTTCCTGTAAGGAAAAGTCCGGGTGGGCTGTCCGTTCCCTGCAGAACTGCTTTCGGGATTACTCCTAGTATGACCGCTTTGGGGAATATTATTCTTCTGAAACATAAAAAGTCAAACGGATATTCGCAATCTGCTTCAC
>CAKRNX010000073.1 GCA_934371475.1 uncultured Lachnospiraceae bacterium | reverse complement strand
CATTTCATTGGTAAGATGGTATGGTGGTATTAATCGTTTGACAGGAAAATGCAATGATGAGGAGTAGTACCTTTGTTTCTGACTTCAGAAAGCTGTCGGTTGATGTGAGACAGTGGAAGGAACCGAGCGAACTGACCTCTGAGCGGCTGTCTGAAATCTGTTGTTTTATCTGGACGGAGAGAGAACAGAGAGTAGGCGCAGACGGATCCCGGCCGTTATTCGGGCAGGATATAAGATTTCCTATATGTTTAAGGAGATTCGTATCTACAGAGTGCGTGTTTTTCACGAACAGGAGTGGTACCGCGTAAGATTAGTATCTTTCGTCTCTTGTGGCTTAGGCCAGGAGACGGAAGATTTTTTTATTTCACAGGAAATTGCGTCCTGCGAAAACTGATCTTGAGAATGCTTTCCTGACGATGAGGAAAATCAAAATATGAGAAAGATAAATGGAGGATATGAAATTATGATGAATTACAAGAAGTATACCAGACAGTATTTTATGCCGCCTGTCAGCTGCACAAAATGGGTACAGAAAGAGTATGTTGACCATGCTCCGGTTTGGTGCAGTGTGGATCTGCGTGATGGAAATCAGGCACTGGTAGTTCCTATGACGCTTGAACAGAAACTTGATTTTTTCCAGATGCTGGTACAGATTGGTTTTAAGGAAATTGAGGTTGGCTTCCCGGCGGCTTCTGATACAGAGTATCAGTTTCTCAGAACGTTGATTGAAAAAAATATGATTCCCGATGATGTGACGATTCAGGTGCTGACACAGGCCAGAGAGCATATTATCCGCAAGACGTTTGAAGCATTGAAGGGTGCCAAGAATGCGGTTGTTCATGTATATAATTCTACTTCTGTAGCTCAGCGTGAACAGGTATTCCATAAATCCAAAGAGGAAATTCTGAAAATTGCCGTAGAAGGAGCTCAGCTGCTGAAAGACCTGACAGAGGAAGATGGCAGTAATTATCGGTTTGAGTACAGCCCGGAGAGTTTTACCGGTACAGAACCGGAGTATGCGCTTGAAGTGTGCAATGCTGTTCTGGATGTCTGGAAGCCTACTGCGGATCGCAAGGCTATTATCAATCTGCCCAGCACGGTGCAGCTTTCTATGCCGCATGTCTATGCAAGTCAGATTGAGTATATGAGCGAGAATTTGAAATATCGCGAGAATGTGGTATTATCCCTGCATCCGCACAATGACAGAGGCTGTGGTATTTCTGATGCGGAGCTTGGCCTGCTGGCAGGCGCTGACCGTATTGAAGGCACACTGTTCGGCAATGGAGAGAGAACAGGCAATGTGGATATTGTGACACTGGCTATGAATATGTATGCGCAGGGCGTAGACCCGCAGCTTCATTTCGACAACATGCCTGAGATCTGTGAATGTTATGAGAAGTATACCGGTATGAAGGTGGATGAGAGAAGCCCCTACAGTGGTGCGCTGGTATTTGCTGCGTTCTCCGGTTCTCATCAGGATGCAATTGCCAAAGGAATGCATTACAGAGAGAGTCAGAAGACCGACCAGTGGACTGTTCCGTATCTGCCAATTGATCCTACCGATATCGGCCGCTGCTATGATGCAGACGTGATTCGTATCAACAGTCAGTCCGGAAAGGGCGGTGTCGGCTATATTCTGGAGCAGCATTATGGTCTGCAGCTTCCGAAAAAGATGCGTGAGGCTATGGGTTATGCAGCAAAAGAAGTCTCCGATACCAAGCACAAAGAGCTGATGCCGGAAGAGATTTTCCAGCTGTTCAAGGATACATTTGAAAATGTGACTAAGCCGTATCATATTTCCGAGGTACATTTCAAACAGCACAATGGTATTATTGCAGAAGTAACAACTACATATCAGGATAAGACAAACGTGATTATCGCATCAGGAAATGGCCGTCTGAATGCAGTGAGCAATGCATTGAAGAAACATTATCGTCTGGAGTACGACCTTGTTACATATGAGGAACATGCACTGGAACAGAGCTCCAGTTCCAAAGCGATTGCGTATGTGGGTATCCGCGGCAAAAATACCGGCGAACTTTATTGGGGTGCCGGTGTGGATGAGGATATTATCCGTGCATCAATCGATGCGCTGCTGACAGCAGTTAATAATATGACAGCAGCTGTCGAAAAATAAAACATACATGTTAAGAAAGTATTACATGACTGTTTAAATGTGCTTTTGGTGCCGATTAAAGTCAAAAATGTGATAAATATAAGATTTTGACGAAAAACATCGAGATAAAAGTGCCGAAAATAAACAAAATGAATTAGGTAAAATTTACAAAGACAGCATGGTTTATAGGTATAAACTGTGCTGTTTTTTTCTCTTTTTTTATATTCTTATTTTTATCAAATGCAATATATTACAAAATTATGAATATTATATTGACACCATGAAATAATTTTTTTATAATATCGATATATCATATGAGGGGAGAGTACCAGACAAATCAGCGAGGAGTGTGTATGCATCTATTAGTTAATGTAGTGAAGACAAAGATCAGACAGAAGAGAAGGAGGATACTGCGCTGTACAAGGGATTTCGTGCTGCTTTCATCAGGGGTTTTAATGACCTGTGCCAGTGCACTGACGGTTTCAGATTTTTTTGCCGGAAGCGATGGAGTGGTATATGCGGTCGGCGATGCTGTGGAACAGGGAGAAAACAGACTGCAGGTCGGGCTGAAAGGGATTATGGATGGAGTAGCCAGCATGAGGACTTATTCACAGGCAGAACTGTCCCGGGATCTGGAGGGGGCGGCAGAAGAAATACTGGTAGGCACAAAAGCGGCGAGCCGCAGTGCAATCAATCATATCGCTTTTTCCGGAAAAATCAGAAAAGCGGGTGAGCTTGGTTATCAGGCACAGCAGACAGTGATCAGTCATCAGCTTCCCTATGATGAATATTATACTCTGCTTCAGATTGTGGAGGCAGAAGCTACAGGCGGAGATGTTCTCAGCAAGCTTCTGGTTGCCAATGTAGTGCTGAACCGTGTCAAGGATTCTCATTTTCCGAATACCATTTCAGAAGTAGTGTGGGAGAGGGTAGATGGGTCGGCACAGTTTTCACCTACAGCGGATGGACGTATCAGCAGCTGTGAGATCACAGATTCTACTGTGGAAGCGGTTGATCTGGCTTTGGAGGGAGAAGATAATTCTCAGGGAGCACTTTTCTTTGTGGCAAGAGATTCGGCGTCTCCGGGAAATGTGCAGTGGTTTGATACTGCTCTGGTAAGACTGTTCGCTTACGGTGGCCATGAATATTATACTTTCAGAGAGTATTGCGAGTAGATGAAATGCATATTTGATGTGTCGTTCATCCATGCGGAGGTTGGAAAACAGGATAACACAGCAAAAGAGTTTGCAGGGTTTGTCACTTTACCTTGGCAAACTCTTTTTTCTATGTTATACTCATTGGGTGACTGAAATAATGATGAAAAACGAGGTTTTTATTATGGAGCTGTTATATAGAAGTACAAGAAATCATGACACTGCTGTGACTGCCTCAAAAGCGATCCTTCAGGGACTTGCTCAGGATGGAGGCCTGTTTGTTCCGGATTTCGTTCCCAAGCTGGAGATCGGACTTGAACAACTTCCCGGTATGACGTATCAGAAGACCGCTTATGAGGTGATGCGTCTGTTCCTTACAGATTTTACGGAGGAGGAATTAAAACATTGTATTGCCAGCGCCTACGATGAGAAATTTGACACGCCCGTGATAGCACCGCTGCATCAGGCAGACGGGGCATGGTATCTGGAACTGTTCCATGGCGCTACGATTGCATTCAAAGATATGGCATTGTCGATTTTGCCGCATCTTCTGACGACTTCGGCGCGCAAAAATCATGTGCAGAATGAGATTGTAATTCTCACCGCTACTTCTGGCGATACGGGGAAGGCTGCACTGGCAGGTTTTGCAGATGTGCCGGGTACAAGGATTATTGTTTTCTATCCCAAGCACGGTGTCAGCCCGATTCAGGAAAAACAGATGGTAACTCAGAAAGGCAGCAATACATACGTGATTGGCATTACCGGCAATTTTGATGATGCACAGAGCGGCGTAAAGCGCATGTTCTCTGATCCGGCGTTAAAGCAGGAGATGAGCCAGGCGGGTTTTCAGTTTTCTTCTGCCAATTCCATCAATGTAGGGCGTCTGGTTCCGCAGATTGTATATTATGTATATGCTTATGGGCAAATGATTTCTTCCGGGGAGATCAAAGCGGGAGAGCCGATCAACGTGACAGTGCCAACCGGTAATTTCGGTAATATTCTGGCAGCGTACTATGCAAAACAGATGGGGATCCCCATTGAGAAGCTGATCTGTGCTTCCAATGATAACAAAGTATTGGTTGACTTTTTCCAGACAGGTATTTATGACAAGAACAGACCGTTTATTCTGACAACCTCACCTTCTATGGATATTCTGGTATCCAGCAATCTGGAGCGTCTGATCTACCAGATCGCAGGCCGCAGTGCAGAGAAAAATGCAAATCTGATGGGACAGCTTGGAGAGAAGGGCAGCTATGAGATTACGGAAGAGATGAAGGCAGAGCTGGGAGATTTCTATGGCAATTATGCAACTGAGCAGGAGACAGCGCAGGAGATTGCCAGGGTATATCATGATACAGGATATGTGATGGATACGCATACGGCGGTGGCTTCCTGCGTATACCGCAAGTATGTACAGCAGACTGGCGATACAACCAAGACGGTAATTGCGTCCACCGCCAGTCCCTACAAGTTTACCAGAAGCGTGATGGATGCGATTGCACCGGAACATGCACAGAGTTCGGATTTTGAACTGGCTGACCAGCTGAGCAGACTTTCTGGTGTATCTGTGCCAAGGGCGGTTGAAGAGATCCGTACAGCACCTGTGCTTCATGATACTGTAGTTGAGACAGAACAGATGGAACAGGCAGTAAGAAATATTCTGCATATTTAAATCAAAGAGGAGAAAATAATCAATGGATGGTGCTTTTTATGGCTTAATGGACGTGATTGTAGTCGGATGCGGAGTATATCTTTTATATGCGTATTACCTGCTCACAGTCAAACACGAAATCAAGCAGGGAGTATTGATCTCTCAGAAAACTGACCCAAAGAAATGCAAGGATTTTGCCGCATATGAAAAATATATCTCTCCTAAGCTGCTGCTTCTGGGAATTGCGGCTCTGATCAGCGGAGGCATCGGCCTTTACCAGGATTATGTGGCTCCGGTGAGTAATTATATTTATGGTGCGTTTTTTGTGCTGTTTTTTGCAATTATGGCATGGTATATTGTGGCGATGAGAAATGCTGAGAAGAGATTCTGGTAAGCAGCAGAAAAGAGATCGTATATCAGATGTGAAATGACTCCCATCTCGCAGCAAGAATGAGGGGAGCATTTTTGAAAAAATGTCCGGCAGTATGTGGAATATCTTCCATATCCTGCCGGTTTTTTGCAATTGCTGTTCTCTATATTTTTATCTTTTCCTCAGAGGAACGTAAGGCTGATCTTCTGCAATGCTCAGGTATGCCGGACGGATAATTTTTCCATTGTTGGCCAGCTCCTCGATGCGGTGAGCGCTCCAGCCGACAGTACGGGCGATTGCGAAAATCGGAGTGTAGAGTTCCAGCGGAATATTCAGCATGCTGTAAACAAAACCGCTGTAAAAGTCCACGTTTGCGCTAACACCTTTGTACATCCTGGACTTCTCGGCAATAACTTCCGGGGCCAGCCGTTCAATCATACAATAGAGGTGAAATTCTTCTTCACGTCCTTTTTCGCAGGAAAGGCGTTCCACAAATCGGCGCAGGATCTGGGCTCTGGGATCGGAGAGGGAATAAACTGCGTGTCCCATACCATAGATCAGGCCTGAATGGTCGAATGCGTCACGATTGAGCAGTTTTTGCAGATACTGCCGGATCTCATCCTCATTGTTCCAGTCAGACACATGTTCTTTCAGGTCATTCATCATTTTGATGACTTTGATGTTGGCTCCACCGTGCCTGGGACCTTTCAGGGATCCGAGGGAAGCGGCAAAAGAAGAATACGTATCTGTGCCGGATGAAGTAACGACATGGGTAGTAAAGGTTGAGTTATTACCTCCGCCATGCTCCATATGTAATACGAGTGCAATGTCAAGAAGCCGTGCTTCCAGTTCTGAGTAGACGCCGTCTTTTCTCAGCAGATGAAGGATATTCTCGGAAAAAGACAGCTCCGGCTTAGGTGTATGAATATAAAGGCTTTTGCCATTATAGTAGTGCTGATATGTCTGATAACCGTAGACCGAGATCAGGGGAAGCATACTGATCAGCTGCAGGCACTGGCGGAGTACATTGGGAAGTGAAATATCATCTGCCTGATCGTCATAGGCGTAAAGTGTCAGGACGCTTCTGGCCAGTACATTCATCATATCCGGACTGGGTGCGGCCATAATAATATCTCTTACGAAATTAGAGGGGAGCTTTGTGCGGTAATCAGCGAGAATGCCGGAAAAAGATTTCAGCTCCCTTTCTTTGGGAAGTAAGCCGAAAAGCAGAAGATATGCAATCTCTTCAAAACCGTATCGGCCTTCGGAAGCGAAGCCGGCTACCAGCGCATTGATATCCCGCCCCCGGTAGTACAGATGTCCTTCATCGGGAACTTCTTCTCCGTCCACTACTTTTTTGGCAGAAACTCTGGAAATTTCAGTCAGTCCGGCAACCACGCCTTTTCCGTTCAGATCGCGCAGTCCGCGTTTGACATCATATTTTGGATAAAGGGCAGGATCAATGTGGCTTACATTCTCGCACTTTTTTGAAAGCGCAAGGATTTCGGGAGTAATTTCAGAAAAATATTCATTGCTCATATTTAAAGCACCTCCTGTGGAATTTTATCGCCGCAGATATGATAGATACTGCAATGCATGAAGAAATGTCCGCTCTGCATGAGAATGCAGACTGCATTCATGCGGCAACGGAAATAAATATGATAAATTATAACACAGGTTGCTCCTGGGAAAAATAAAGAAACCCTTAAAAATCAAAAGATATTGTAAAATGGCAATAAACAGCGGAATCCAATATGGCAAATGATTCTTGAATTTTTTATTGTCAAAAACCATATACTAAGGTATAATACGATATAGATGAAACGCAAGAAAAGAATATTGGCCTGGGGTGTGCGACAATCCTATTATTTTGAACCTACATTTACTTTTCATGGGATTCTTATATTGCCGTCATTGATGTCAAGCCTCCATTACGCAGTGGAAGGCAGAGATGGCGGCTGCGGTTACCCACCTAGCTTTGCTAGGAGTCAAAAGATAGGAAACGGCACTTTGGGTATTGAGAAAGAGGGCATGTATGATGCTCTCTTTTCATATATATAGAATTAAGAACAGACTGTGGATGCTGAATGCGTACATGCACCTGAAAATATGGATTGGATTGGCAACTGTTTTTTTTGCAGTGCTTATGATAAAATATTATTTAACATTGAATGCTGAGGTACCTGCTGCGGCAGCCAACCCGGAGAAGTATGGAGAAGCGGCACAGACACAGACTATATTTTGGTGGGAAACAGTACAGACGGAATCTGAATGCCCGGACACGGAAAAGACCGCAGGAAGATCAGGATTGCTATGCGTGGAAAAACATGCTCTGATCCGGCCGCTGCGGGTACTGATCCGGTCTGACAGTTATCAGGAGCGGCTCCATGCGCAGGTATCACTGACTGCAACAGGAGACTTTACCGTCTTTGACGGGACAGGCAGTTTTCGTTATTCTCAGGGAGATGTGGTTCGGGCGGATTATTTTTTGAGGGATGGTTTGCCGGATGAATGTCTGAAAATTTTCTGTACAGAAGCGAATGGCAGGATCAGGATCCTGGGACTTAAGCGCGGGCAGACGGAAGTTTGTTATCCGGATATCATAGAAGTCAGCCGGGTGGCAGACGGATACCTGGTTGTGAATGAAGTGGATCTGGAGGAGTATCTGCCGTTTGTGCTTTCCAGCGAGATGAATCGGTCTTTTCCGGAAGAAGCGCTGAAAGCACAGGCCGTCTGTGCCCGCACCTACGCACTGGCCTGTATGGAGACACCGGATCCGGAGTGCCTGGGGGCAGATCTGGATGACAGTACCTTCTGTCAGGTGTACAATAACAAAGAGCCGGGAACAGAGGAATATCAGGCAGTTTTGGATACGTCTGGAATGGCTTTGTTCCGGCAGAGCGACACCGGGGAGAGAATACCGGCGCAGATACGCTATTTTTCGACTTCCTGCGGAGCCCTGCCGACAGATGATTTTTCGGAAGAATCAGAGTTTGCCAGATTTCTTATTGATGGCAGACCGGATGATTTGGAGTATCAGGAGCCGTGGTACCGGTGGCATACAGAGATTTCGGCCGATACCCTGCGGCAGCATATGGAGCAGCTGGGAATGTCTGCGGACGAATTGGCTGATCTGGAGATCGGTGAGCGGTCCAGAAGCGGACAGGTTTGCCGGCTGACAGTTTTTGCCGGATCCGGACACGAACCGCTTCATGTGGAGGGAGAATATGCGATACGTCAATTTCTTTCGCCGGATGAGGAGATTACGCTGCAGGACGGTACAATCTGCCAGCCTCTGACGCTGCTTCCAAGCGCCTGGTTTATCATGAAAAAAGAATTTTCCTCAGATGGTGTACTGCAGAAGATTGTTTTGCGTGGCGGTGGTTTTGGACACGGGGATGGCATGTCACAGAATGGTGCCAAACGGATGGCTGATGCCGGAAAGACCTGGAAGGAAATTCTTCAGTTTTATTATCCGGAGACAGAACTTTTGTCCCAGTTGGAAAAACGCTCATTTTGATAAGTTGTAAGCAGAAGTACGCACAGGGTTTCATATGCGTTCACTTTGAACAGATAAGGACAGATGATATGAACTGGAAAGAGAAAAAGGGGATTCGAATGGTGCGGATCTTTGCTCAGAAAATGAAATATGACAGGATGGATGTTTATACTGCCCAGGCCAGCTTTTACATGCTCATGAGTGCTGCACCAATTATTATGCTGCTGTTTACACTGCTTAAATTTACTCCGCTGACTCAGCAGACGGTCATGGAAACGCTCGGCAGTATTATAAAGGGTGAAATCATGGATACCGTGCGTGAGATCGTGGACAGCGTTTACCATGGATCGTCCGTGACCATCTCATTCGCAGCGGTTTCTCTGCTGTGGGTAGCCGGAAAAGGGATTCTTGGGATGATGAACGGACTCAATAATATTCATCATCTGCGTGAAAACAGAAATTATATTGTACGCAGGCTTGTGGCTTCACTCTATACTGTATTCATGGTGATGGCCTTTATTCTGGCGATCGGCGTTCTGGTGTTCGGGCTGAGATTTCAGGCCTATATATACAGCATTTTTCCGTGGCTTCTGTTGCTTGAACAGGGAATGTTTTATCTGGAGGCGTTGATTGCGCTGTGTCTGCTTACACTGATTTTTAATGCACTCTATGTGTTTTTGCCGAACAGGCGAAAAAGATTTATCAGTCAGCTTCCGGGCGCGGTGTTTGCTACGTTGTCCTGGTGTATTTTCTCCTACTTTTTTTCTATTTATCTGAAAATGGCAAAAAACATGTCCCTGATTTATGGAGGACTGGTTACGCTGGTAGTTATGATGCTGTGGCTTTACATCTGTATGTATCTCTGGTTTATGGGAGCTGAACTGAACGCATATTTGGAAGATCCGGAAGAGTTTCGGCGAGATGCAGCGCTGGAAGAGAGATGAGGAAGAACCGCACAAGAAAACCTTGACAGATAAAAAAAGTGTGTTACACTGAAAAAGAAGTGCTGGCGGCAGACTGATATGACCGTCACAGCAGAGATAGACAAAGGCATGGAAGGTGTTCAGTAGAAAAGTATATTCCATCAGAGAGAGGGTGTCGGAGGCTGAAAGCATCCCCGGGTTCAGATACTTTTTGAAATTCGCACCGGAGCTGCATTTTTGAACGGAAAGGCGCAGAGAGCTCCAGAAACGGGCAGCGGCTGTTCCCTGTAGAAAATGACGTGTTCTGTACGTTACACAGATATGAGTGCCCGCGTGAGCGGGAAACAGGGTGGTACCACGGAATATTGCTTCGTCCCTTTTTGGGATGGAGCTTTTTTGTGTTTTTGGTTATGAGAAAGGAGAAACAAAAGTACATGAAAGAAAAACTTCAGGCAATTAAAGAACAGGCAATGAAGCGTATTTCAGAAGCTGACAATCTGGACAAACTGAATGATGTCCGAGTGGCCGTTCTGGGTAAAAAAGGAGAACTGACCGCTGTTTTAAAGAGTATGAAGGATGTAGCGCCTTCCGAGCGTCCTCTGGTAGGACAGCTGGTAAATGATACGAGAGCCAGCATTGAACATTTTATGGAGGAGACAAAGAAAAATCTCGAACATAAGGCAAGAGAGATGCAGATGGAGCGGGAGGTTATTGATGTGACGCTTCCGGCCAAGAAAAATCATGTGGGACACCGCCATCCAAACACCATCGCGCAGGAAGAGGTAGAGCGTATCTTTATCGGTATGGGAT
>CAKRNX010000072.1 GCA_934371475.1 uncultured Lachnospiraceae bacterium | reverse complement strand
GAGTATACACAGTGAGTTTCCTGAAGGAGTTTATGGTATTTACAGCCCTGATAATGGAAAAGGATTTATAGGGGCAACTAATGATACGATATGGAATAAAGATTACTCTTGTCAGGAGGGAGCATATATTGATTTAAATACTTATTGTAATAAAGAGAGCGCACTGCATTTTACCTCGGAAGATTTTGAGAAACAATTGCATTTGGAATTTGCATGGACAGATGAGGATCAGACAGAATTTGAAACATATGAGTGGTATGGAAGCGGAGATTATCACATATCACTTCAGCTGAGTGAAGACCGGTTAAGTGTCTATGTCAATGTAACGAGTTATGACGGAACAGATCTTTCTCCCTGGGGCGGTACTTCGGACGGAACTTTGAGTGTGGAGCTTGAGAGATCGGATTTGCTGTGAAATGAAATAAATGAAAACAGGGAGATAGCCGGGAAGCTGTCTCCCTATTTTGAGATCAGATGTGAAGTGACGAAAAAGTGACAAAGACGGGCTTTGATTTTTCCATTGTATCTGCTATACTGTCTATCAGCTTCATCAGTAATCCGTCTTGTGATAGAACCGCCCGTTGAGGTAATCTGTCTTGATGATATTGATGAAGGCGTGTGGGTCTACCTGCTTGACTGTTTTGACCAGGATTTTCGCTTCGGTGCGGGATACGACAGAGTACAGCATGGTCTGCTGACGCCCGGAATAGCAGCCGACTCCCTCAAAACGGGTAGCTGTGTGGTGAAACAGATGGCAGATGCTCTCGTATACCTCGTCAGGATGGCTGGTGATGATGAACAGCGTATGTTTTTTGTAGCGCTGGTGCAGCATCTGAACGACCTGCGTGGAAGTAAACTGAAAGATGATGGAGTAGAGCGCCGCATCCCAGCCGAACAGCAGTCCCGCCACGATCAGGATAGAAGCGTTGACGGCAAGGATTTCGTTCCAGATATCATGCCCCAGTTTTTCTGAAAAATAAATAGCAAAAAAGTCGGTGCCGCCGCTGCTGGTGTTGCCGATCAGGCACAGGGAGACAGCGCAGCCGTTGATCAGACCGCCGAAAATACTGATCAGCAGCGGATCGTAGGTAATAGGCTGGGACGGAATGATATCCGTCAGGATACCGTTCAGAACGATGACGCAGCAGGAGCTGATGGTAAATTTTTTGCCGATATGACGGAAACCGATACAGACCGGGATAGAGTTGAGCAGGACATTGATGAGCGCGAAAGAGACTTTCTGATTAAAATATTTTTCAAAAATGTTCTGGATCAGCAGCGCCAGACCATTGAAACCTGCAGGGAAAAATCCTCCTGCCCGGACAAAAGTCTTGATGTTGACAGCGAAAATGATGGCTGCAATGATAGCGCAGCCGAAGCGTTTAACTTCATGTGACATGCTCAGTTTTTGTTCCATAAAACGTACCCCCAATTTTAAATATGCCCGGCATTCTTGCCTGCTTCATAATTCCTGATTTCATAATACCGCACCGGGAAAAGTTTGTCCATTCATATAAAAAAATGTTGACAATTGGGGGAGCCGGGAATATAATCAGCATAACATATAAAACATATCAAACAAGTAGGAAATAGGAGGCTTTGATTTATGAAAAAGAGAATGCTTTTCACAGCAGCGCTGGCAGCAGCTCTGTGCCTGACCGGTTCTGCAGCCGTGATGGCAGAAGATGTATCAGGAAGAGATACCCTGAATGTGGTTGTGACTGATGATGCCAGCCAGTTTGATCCCAATGTATCTAATACATATTCTGATATTATGAGTCTGTATCAGATTTATGAGCGTCTGGTATATTATGTGAACGGAGAACCGGTTCCGGAGCTGGCAGACAGCTGGGATATCAGCGATGACAAGCTTACTTATACATTCCATTTAAGACCGGATACCTATTTCCATAATGGCGAGAAGCTGACCGCACAGGATGTGGTGTACAGCTTCAACCGCAGATTTGAGGCTTCTCCCTCTACTGCTTCAAAATTTGAGTCTGTGACAGCGGTAGATGACAATACGGTGGAGCTGAAGCTGACAAGAGTCAATGAGAGTATTTTCTCCACGCTGGCTTCTCCGGGTATGGGTGTTCTCTGCCAGTCTTACTGCGAAGAGAACGGAGATGAGGCATTCTTAAAGCCCAATGGCACCGGTGCTTACAAGCTGAAAGAGTGGGTAAAAGGCAGCAAAATTGAGTTTGAGGCATTTGATCAGTACGGCGGCGGAAAACCGGCGATTGAATACCTGAACTTCAACATTATCACAGACAGTTCTACCGCTGTAATCTCCATGGAGAACGGCGAGAATGATTTCATGATCAATATGTCTGCTTCGGATCTGCCTCTGATTGAAGGAAATGACGAGTTTACCGTAGAGACAGCCCCGTCCCACAGCCAGGCAGGTCTGGTGCTGAATGTGCGCAACGGCGTGACAGCAGATGAAAATGTGAGAAAAGCCATTGCATCGGCCATTGACAGAGATTCTGTAAATGTGGTAGGATTTGATGGAACAGGAACCGTATCGACAGGATGCTTCTCAGATTTCCTTTACTACGACGGAACGGATGTTACTTATGCGTATGATCCGGATCAGGCCAGAGAATATCTGAAAGAGGCTGGTTACGCTGACGGGGATATCACAGTCACCATTAAGACCAGCGAGAACTACGGAGAGATGGTTCCGCAGGTGATCCAGCAGAATCTGGCGGATGTGGGTATCACCGCAAATATTGAATCTATGGATATCGGAGCACAGAGTGAGGACTGGCTCAACGGCAATTTTGAGATCATCTATCAGGCAGGCTCCGAGATTGTTCCGGATCTGAGCGAACTGCTGAATTCCTCATATTATTCTGGAAATGTATGGAGTGCATCTGCATGGGATGACGGAAGATACGATGAGCAGCTGGATGAGATTATGGCTGAGACAGATACGCAGAAACGTACCGAGCTGTCTTCCGCACTGTTAGGAGAGATCACTGCAACAGCAAATGAGATCCCGTTGGTGGTTAAATCCGGTAATATCGTATATCGTACAGGACTTCAGAATACTTACGTAGATCCCAATGGTATGTTCTACTGCTTTAAGGATTTCAGCTGGAACTAAGCTGTAACGAAACAGTCAAATCAATGAATAAGCAGGACCGCCCAGAATGCAGGCACAGATGATGTCTGCTGACCGGGCGGTCCCTTTTGCGAAAGAAAGGGCGGAAATGTAAATTATGAAGAAGTACATCACAAAGCGGGTGCTGCTTATGATCCCCATTCTTCTGGGCGTTACATTCCTGGTATTCCTGATCATGTCGCTGCTTCCGGGAGATCCGGGGCGCATGATTTTGGGAATGGGAGCCAAGGCAGAAGATGTGGCGGCCTACAATCATAAGCTGGGAGTGGACAGACCGTTTCTGATCCGGTTTGTCAGCTATATCGGCGATCTGCTGCGGGGAAGCTTTGGGATCTCCTATCGGTCTCAGCGACCGGTGATAGAGGAGATTGCGGCCTGCTTTCCCTATACGCTGCGCCTGGCAATTGCCGGCAGTATTGCGGCATATCTGATCGGTATCCCGCTGGGGCTGATTTCTGCCCTGAAACAGAATTCACCGGTAGATGTGGCAGGTACGGTGGTATCCATGCTGCTGGCGTCTGTCCCGCAGTTCTGGCTGGGGCTGATGATGATCCTGCTGTTTTCGCTGCATTGGAAACTGTTTCCCACAAGCGGAGTCAATTCCCTGAGCAGCTACGTAATGCCGGTGCTGGTGATTGCGCTGCCGGAGGCAGCTATCACATCGAGACTGACCAGGACCTCCATGCTGGACTGCATCAATCAGGATTATGTGCGAACAGCCCGTGCAAAGGGACTTTCCCGCCGCAGGGTGATCTGGAAGCATACGTTCAAAAATGCGCTGCTGCCGATCATTTCCACCCTGATTACATCTTTTGGCGTGTCACTGGGAGGAACGGTTGTGGTGGAAAATATTTTTTCGATTCCGGGGATCGGAAATTTGCTGCTGGATGCCATTAAATCGAAGGACGTGCCGATTGTTATGGCATGTACGATCCTGTTGTCGCTGATCTACTGTATTTTTATTCTGATTGCGGATATTGCCGTGGCCTATATTGATCCGAGAGTCCGGCAGGTATATCTTGGCAAGAAGTAGTGCAGATTGTACAGATGTGCAGAAAAATAGATAAACGGAGAGATAATGATGCGGAAGAGAAGAAAAAAAGTAGCGGATTTCTGCAGAAAATTTTCAAGAAATAAGGCGGCGGTTTTTGGATTTGTCATCGCGATGATTCTTATTCTGACAGCAGTTTTTGCAGATCTGATCTGCAGTTATGATAAAGTAACGACCCAGAATGTCATAGAACGTCTGCAGGGACCCAGCATGGCTCATTGGCTGGGCACCGACCAGCTGGGAAGAGACATTTTTGCCAGGATCATCCACGGCGCCAGAGTGTCGCTGGGCGTCAGTTTTCTGGTAGTGGCTATATCGGTGGCGGTCGGAGGCGTGATCGGCAGCCTTTTAGCTCTGGTTGGCGGAGCGGTGGATAACCTCGTGATGCGTCTGATTGATGTAATCAGCTGTATTCCGGGATTTCTCCTGACTCTGGCGCTGGTAGCCGCCATGGGAGCCGGGATACGCAACCTGATGATTGCGCTTTGTATCCGGATGTCTGTGGGATATATCCGGGTGATCCGTTCGTTTGTCCTGTCTGTGGTGGGACAGGATTTTATTGATGCGGCGAGACTTTCCGGGATGCCTTCCTGGAAGATAGCCGTTCGTCATGTGCTGCCCAATGCGATGGGCATTATTATTGTGGAAGCAGCTATGTCGCTCTCCAGCACGATCCTGTCCATTGCGGCGTTAAGCTTTTTGGGGCTTGGCATTCAGCCGCCTGCACCTGAGTGGGGAGCGATGCTGAATGAGGGACGGCAGTTTATCCGGACATTCCCGCATCTGATCATTGCGCCGGGCGTTGCGATTGTGCTGTCTGCACTGTCTATGAATCTGATGGGCGACGGGGTCAGGGACGCGCTGGATCCCAGAGCAGGACAGTAGGCCGGGATGCGCAGGAGGATGACACGGATGAAGAATAATTATAAATTAGCCAGAAAACAGTATAAACAGAGAAAAAGGGAAGAAAAGAAAAAAGGCTATTCCTGGGAAACGAAGATGGAATGTCCGGATAACGTGGCAGAAATCCGGAATCTTCAGACCTGGTTCTATACAGACCAGGGAATTGTCAAGAGTGTGGAAGGAGTTTCTTTTGATATTCCGGCCGGAAAGACGGTGGGGCTGGTGGGAGAGTCAGGCTGCGGAAAGTCTGTGACGAGCCTTTCAATCATGAGGCTGCTGCCGGAGCCGCGGGCGCAGATTACAGGTGGGGAGATTCGCTTCTGCCCGGGCGAAGGTCAGCCGGTCAGCGACCTGACCAGAATGACGGAGAAAGAGCTGGAGAAGGTAAGAGGATCACAGATTTCCATGATTTTCCAGGAGCCTATGACCAGCCTTAATCCGGTCTTTTCGATCGGCAATCAGCTGGATGAATGTGTGAAGAAGCAGTATCCTGATGCTTCAAAAGACGATCGGAAGAAAAAAGCCCTGGAATTGCTCAGGATGGTAGGCATCAGCCGCGAGAGTGTGTATGATAATTATCCGTACGAACTGTCCGGCGGAATGCGTCAGAGGATTATGATTGCGATGGCGCTGACGGCGGATCCGAGGCTTCTGATTGCGGATGAACCCACGACGGCGCTGGATGTGACGATACAGGCGCAGATCCTGGATCTGATGAGAAAGCTGAAAGGTGAGACCAGGGCTTCCATTCTGCTGATTACACATGATCTTGGCGTGATTGCAGAGATGGCAGACTATGTCGTTGTCATGTATGCAGGGAAGATTGTGGAGCAGGGAACAGCGGAGGAGATCTTTGATTATACGGCGCATCCTTATACAGAGGGACTGATGCGCTCCAAGCCTGTGCTGGGACGGGAGATGGATGAACTTTATTCGATTCCTGGCAATGTGCCGGGGCCTCTGCAGCGGCCGCAGGGCTGTTATTTTTCCAACAGATGCCAGTATTGTACGGAAATCTGTCATCAGAAATATCCTGAAGCGGTGCAGCTGACAGCCAGCCATCAGGTATTCTGTCATCATATGCTTGAGAAAAGAGGTGGCAAGGGGGATGAGTAGCATGGAGAACCATCCGCTGCTGGAGGTAAAAAACGTAAAAAAATATTATATTCCGCGTGGAAGCCAGAAGGATCATCATCCGGTAAAGGCGATTGACGGAGTCAGCTTTCAGGTAGAACGGGGAACGACGTACGGACTGGTGGGAGAGTCAGGTTGCGGCAAGACCACCATGGGAAAGACGATCATGCGTCTGACGGAAGCTACGGAGGGAGAAATCCTCTTAAATGGCGAAAACATTCTTGCGTACAAGGGAAAAGACCTGAGAACGCTGCGCACACGAATGCAGATGGTATTTCAGGATCCGTTTTCTTCCATGGATCCGAAAAAAACGGTGTTTCAGATCGTGGCAGAGCCTCTGCGGGAGCTGAAAAAGGTTGGCAGAGAGGAACTGCGCCGTCAGGTGATACAGACGCTGAAGGACTGCGGAATGGAGGAAGACTGCCTGGAGAGGTATCCGCATGAGTTCTCGGGCGGACAGCGTCAGCGTATCTGTATTGCCAGGGCACTGATCCTGTCGCCGGAATTTGTGGTGTGTGATGAGCCGGTGTCGGCGCTGGACGTATCGGTACAGGCGCAGGTAATCAATTTGCTGAAAAAATTGCAGAGAGAGAAAGGGATGGCTTATCTGTTTATCTCGCATGATCTTTCAGTAGTTGAACATGTCTCAGATTATGTGGGTGTGATGTATCTGGGCAAACTGGTGGAGACAGCGCCGAAGCGGGCACTGTTCGACCATCCGCTGCATCCGTACACGCAGGCGCTGCTCAGCGCGGTGCCGGTGCCGGATCTGCACAGACAGGGGCAGCGGATCGTGCTGACAGGGGATGTGCCCTCCGCGGACAATCCGCCCGAAGGGTGTCCGTTCCACACCAGATGCTGGAAATGCCAGGAGATCTGCAGGCAGCAGGCACCGCAGGAGAGAGAGCTTCCCGGCGGGCATCGGGTATGCTGCCATCTGTATGACGGAGAGAGAAGCATATAACAATCCATGTAATTTATAGAAAAAAATGGGGATCTTTTCTAAAATAGGCCCAATATCATTACAGCGTATACACCATAGTAATCTCGTCTACATACGTATCGTTGCCAAGATAAAATGCGCGTGGGATTCTTCCGACTTTAGTAAAACCCATTTTTCTATAAAGTGCCAGAGCGGGAGCATTGTCGGCAAATACGCCAAGCTCCAGCTGCTGATAGCCGATCTGCCTGGCGAGGACAATCGCCTGCTGCATCAGAATAGTGCCAAGACCGGCATGGGAATATTCCTGAAGAATGGCAATCCCCAGGCTGGCGCGGTGTCTGGTTTTAAAGCGCGGGCTGATGGAGGAGATGGCCACATTTCCCACGACGCGGCAGCCGTCAAATGCAGCCAGCATAAAATTTAGGGAAGCTTCCTGCGTGCTTTGCAGAAGCTGCTGTTCTTCCTCCAGAGTAAAAGTCACTTCTTCCGGCAGCCGGGTCATAAAATGAGTCTCGGCTGCTGTTTTTTTCAGATATTCAATCATAGCAGGCGCATCTTCGGGTGTGACGGAGCGAAGGATCAGCATTCTGCCGTCTTTCAGTGTGGTTGTGTTTTCAGGTATTTTCATAGCAGTAATTCCTCCTTTTGTTAAGCGGGTGTTTGCAGATCCGTGCTGTGAACATTAATGCTCTGCTTTTTGCGGCGCCAGAATGCCGGGGCATTTTTGAACGGAGTTATCTCCGCCATTCTGCCGTGCCTTCAAGGCTGCGTCTGGGTCTTGGGGACGGCGTTTCGTCTGTGTAGCCCACAGCCAGCACCGCATACAGTGTGCCGGGGTCTCCAATCCAGGCATCCAGTTCCTGCTGGGCGAAAAAGGTATCGCAGATCCAGAGGAGCCAGGATGCCCGCCTGCAGAATCTGCCGGATCAATTCTTCCGGCACAGGGTCAGGCCGGTAGGTGCGGATGCTCCGACGGTTTTTGATTGCATTGAGTTGATTTGTCATGATTATATCCCCTTATGGTTCAAGAATGCTCCGGTATTTTGTTGCGAGGTGGCGTCACCTCATATCGGATGTTTGGTATTTAGGGCTAATGGTATCGTATAAAATGGATTACAGATATCTGCATAGTGTTATGCATTTTATCATGAAAACAATTCTGAATCAATGCCGGGAGAGTCTTCATTGCTGGGCGATCATTTGATATAATAAAATAACTGAATTCAGAGAAACATTTTCAAATTTAGTTTCAAAGGTGTGGAGTAATCGATTACGGAAATGTTTTTCTGACGCGTTCTGGCAGTGGTTCGAGAGTGCTCCTGCATTCTTCTGCGCACTTCTGCAATTTTGCCGGAGCATGAAGGAATGTTGGAATATTCCGGAATGAATGGTCATTCCAGAACGGTGAGAAGTAAGGTTTTACAGAAAGAAAAGAGGGTACGAAAGATGAGAAAAAAAGGATGGAACAGGCTTGCCGCAGGACTTCTTTGTGCTGCACTGGTATGTGCAGATGCTTCAACTGTGTTTGTGGCAGAAGAAGTGGTGATGGAAGAGACAGCACCGGAAGGGGATGTGCTGACAGATGCTTCAAGTCAGACGGAACTGGCGGATACGCAGACAGAAACGGAAAATTTGGGGACAGAAAACAATGATGCCGAGGATCTGCCGGATGACAGCATGCTGATTGAGGATGAAGATCCGGGCGAGACGCTGCCGCCGGACTATGGCACGGATCAGGAGACAGAATTGGCCGGTAATACAGAGGATGAATCAGAAAGTGAAACAGAAAGCGAGTCTGTGACAGAAAGTGAGACGGAAACAGAGGAGCTCCTTCTGGAAGAGACGGAAAGCGAGAGTGAGGCGGAGAGTGAACTTGGTGCGATGAGCGGCACCTGCGGACTGAATGGTGCAAAGGTACAGTGGGCGCTGGATGATAGCGGAACGCTTACCGTGAGCGGAAGCGGAGCGATGGATGATTATTATGTCTACAGAGATCTGACTACCGGATCTGTGGTTGAATCGCATCTTCCGCCGTGGAACGACATCCGTATCAGATCGAAGATTACCAGTGTTGTGATTGCTGACGGAGTAACTTCTGTAGGACAGAATGCGTTTGGAAATTGCTACAGCCTTGAAAAAGTAATTGTGGGAAACAGTGTCAAAACAATTAAAAACAGCGCATTTTCTGATTGTGGGATGTTAAAAGAGATCCGGCTGGGCAATAAAATAGAAAGTATTGGGAATCATGCATTTTACTACAGTCCAGTGACCGATCTGACGCTGCCGGCATCCCTGAAAACACTGAGCCGGTATGCGCTGACCGGTTTGTGGGAGATGCAGAATGTAAGTGTGGCATCGGGAAGCAGCGTATTTCAGAGCCGGGACGGAGTGTTGATGACGGATGGTGGAAAAACGCTGGTGTATTATCCGGCCGGGCGGACAGGTGCATATGCGATCCCGAATGGCGTAACCAAAATCGGAGCGTATGCGTTTTCCCAGGCTTTGGTGACAGGGGTTACGATCCCGAATACGGTGACAGAGCTGGGAGAAACTGCTTTTTCCGAATGTGACGGCCTGACTTCTCTGGTGATCCCAGGCAGTGTAAAAGCAATCCCGTCATTTTTCTGCTATGCGTGTCAGAATCTGAGTTCTGTCAGTCTGGGAAACGGACTCAAGGAGATCGGTACATATGCATTTAAAGGCTGCGAGGCCCTGAAAACAGTGACGATTCCTGCCAGTGTGACTAGTATTGGAGAAAATGCCTTTTCTTCCGGAACAAAAGTGACGATAAGCACAGGAGGACTGCACAGACAGGAGGACGGATCCTATATTGATGCTCTCAAAGTGAAAGTAAATGTGCAGGAAAAATACAAAACAGCATTTGAAATTCTGACGCTGGTCAATAAAGAGCGTGCCAAAGCGGGAGTCCCGGCGTTAAAAATGGATCAGAGTCTTCTGGAAAGTGCCATGCAGAGGGCTGCAGAGACAAGCCTTTACTGGAGCCATACAAGACCGACCGGAAGCAATTGCTTTTCAGCAAATTCCCTGATGAGGGGCGAAAACATTGCGTACGGTGTGAGCAGCGCTTCTGCCGTGATGAATATGTGGATGAATTCTTCCGGCCATAGGGCCAATATTCTTGGCAGCGGTTACACCAGCATCGGCATTGGCTGTGTAAAGACGGATACCGGATATTATTATGTGCAGTGTTTTGGCGCAGACGTAAACAAGGCAGTAAGTGCCTCCTCATATGCAGATAAAACATCTGCAAGAACGGTGGCGCTGAAAAAAGATAAGGAGTATTATGGAGCGAAGTTCCTGCTGTCTAAAAAGAGCCTGAAACCGGGTGAGACAGCGGATATCAGAGTGCGGTGGGAAAACAGGGGGCTGGAC
>CAKRNX010000071.1 GCA_934371475.1 uncultured Lachnospiraceae bacterium | reverse complement strand
CTTCCAGGTTCGGCTCGATGTCTTTCTTATACATATCAGCCTGTTTTTCATCATTAATCAGGATCATGATAATATCTGCTCTCTTAGCTGCTTCTGCTGCTGTATATACTTCGAATCCCTGGTCTACTGCTTTCTGCCATGATCTGGATCCCTCGTACAGACCGATAATGACATGGCATCCGGATTCTTTTGCATTCAGAGCATGTGCATGTCCCTGGCTGCCGTATCCGATAACTGCGATGGTTTTTCCTTCCAGCATAGAAAGGTTGCAATCTTCCTGATAGTAAATTTTAGCTGCCATTTTTCTATTCCTCGCTTTTGTTATAAAATGTATATTTTCAGAGTTCGCCGCAGAATATGGTGTTCAGTTATTACTCGTACCTGTCCGTCTCTCCGCTGCGGGCTCCAGAAACCTTTTTACAGATATCTCACATCGTCTGATCCGCGGCTCAGTCCGGTGATACCGGTGCGGGCCAGTTCCAGGATCTCATAATCCTTCAGAAGACGGATAAACGCATCCAGCTTGTTCTGCTGTCCAGTCAGCTCAATAATCAGCGAATCAGTTCCCACATCCACTACCTTGCCACGGAACACATCCGCCATGGTAATGACAGTCTGACGCTGTGCGCCCTCTACGCGAACCTTTACCAGAACCAGCTCACGGTTTACACTGGTGTCAGGATCCAGAACCTTGATATCAACCACGTCAATCAGCTTTGCCAGCTGCTTTCTGATCTGATCCAGGATCTGCTCATCTCCCTTGGCCACTACAGTCATACGGGAATATCTGGGATCTGTAGTCTCACCTACGGTAAGACTCTCAATATTATAGCCACGGCGGCTGAACATCCCCGCCACTCGACTCAGACAGCCGGAGGTATTGTCCACCAGCAGAGAAAATACTTTTTTCATTGTTATCTACCTCGAAATTACGTTTAGACTTCTGAATATTTTAGCAACTTCTTTTTTCTTTGTCAACTCATATTTATACAAAATCCGGCACATACAGCTCAAATTATTTCTGTTTTTTCATGCTCTGTCGCCTGTTTTTTCGGTACAATACCAAATCATCCAAAATATGCGCTGATCTGATTGGCGACAGCCTTTGCCATTTTTGACTTGTTGGCTGTATAAAATTTCATATCATCCCCATCGTCAATGAACGCTGTCTCCAGCAGACCATAGCTGACACCAAGTTCCTGACAGATCCGGGCATTGAACAGCGTACTTGACGTATATACACCGCTTCCCCACTGTCTGAAGCCAAGTCCCACGATAGCGGAAAGGATCTTTTTCTCCAGCGTAGTTTTGCTCTTGTAACTGTTAATGTAGAATCCCACGCCTGTATATCTGCCGTCTCCGTCAGGATCTTTGCCGCTGCCTTTGGCATTGAAATGAATCTCCAGCACGTAATCATACTTCGTGAAGTCCGGAATATTGGAGTTGGTGGCTATACCGGAAATCACTTTACTCTTGACCGTGCCCCTGCCGCTGATCTGGCTGCCGATATTCAATCCGGTCGATCCAAGCGTCTTGGCATTCTGCTGATAGCAGTCATAATTAATACTTCCGTTTTTATAGTAATCCACATCGACTTTGCCGCTGCTCTTCAGCTCCTCATAGATCAGCTTGCCGAACTGTCTCGTGTAATTGCTTTCATATCCCCATTTGGATGTAGCACCTGCATCTCCCTGACCGTGGCCGGAGATAATCAGGATTTTCTTTTTACTCTTTGCTTCCTCCGGGACCTTGGTAACCACGCCCTTGGCGTCAATCACATACCCGTTGATCGTTGTGTTCTTCTGCAGCCGGCCTTTCTCGTCAAAGTAATACATTTTTCCTTTGATCGTCTGCAATCCCGTCTGCTTCACGCCTTTGGAAGTGAAATGATATCTGTATTTTCCGATATTCTGCCAGCCGGTCACTCGTACACCGTCCGCATCCAGATAATAATAATTTCCGCTTACCTTTCTCCAGCAGGATGTCAGAAGTTTCTTTTTGGCGCTGTCATAGTAATGGTACTTTCCATTGATCTTTACCCAGCCCTTTACTTTGGAAGTACCTGCCTTCACGCCATCGCTGCCCACCAGATAACCGTCCGGTGTGACGGTATTTTTCAGAATCTCACCGTTCTCATCCACGTACCACTTTTTCTGCACCCAGCAGTTCTTCGCCAGAGCGCCCTTTTCGTTAAAGTAGTACTGTTTGCCCTTGATTGTTTTCCACTTGGAGGTAATGGCTCGCCCCCGCACACCCAGCTTTTTGCCGGTGTTAAAATAATAGGTATTCTTTTTGAGTACCGTCAGCCCCGTGCTGACAACTCCCTTTTTATCGAAATGGTAATGATACTTTCCGATCGTCTTAAATCCTGTATACATTGCACCCAGAGCCGATCCCACACTCCCCTTGGGGCTGAAGTAACGGAAACCGTCCTCCGTGGAAACCCACCCTGTCTGCATCACGCCGGACTTGGAAAAATAATAATATTTTTTCTCGATCTTAACCAGACCGACAGCTTTTTTCTCGCCCGTCTCAGTTGTCTGATAGTAGTAGACCTTTTTGCCTTTCCGCTTCCAGCCGGTTCCATCTGCCAGGGCCGTAACAGACAGTAACAATACAAAAAGCAGCATAAGAAATATCCCAATGTATCTTCTTCTGCTGCCTTTCTGATTTTTGAGTCCTCGTCTCTTTTCCATGATAATTTTCTCGCTTCCCTTCCACACAGTGCATTTTTTACAATTTTGTATCAAAATTGTTACAGTTCATTTTAACACCATGTTTTCAGGAACACAAGTATTTCTTCCCCGTTCAGATAAGCCCCGCCTGTTTTTTACTTTTTCACGCTCCCTGCCGCTGCACTCTCCTCTGCTGCCCTGGTATATCGGTCAAAACAGTAAGAAATGATGCTGCGCCGCGTCACAATCCCGATAAAAATCCGGTTGTCATCGATCACCGGAATAAAGTTCTGGTTCATTGCCGTCATCACCAGATCCTCCATGTCGCAGTTGACATTTACCGGCTCATTATCGTGACAGCGCTTTACCTGCCTGATCGGAATGTTCTCCGTCTCTTTGAGATCTTTTATATTCCGTTCCTTCAGATCCCAGAGAATATCGCCCTCTGAAAGGCTCCCCACATAATTCCCTTTCCGGTTGATCACCGGCACAGACGTATATCTGTGGTTCTCCAGTTTTTCCATTGTCTGGCGCACTGTATAATCGTCATAGATGTAGGCCAGCTCACTTTTTGGAACCAGATAAAATAAAATATTCATAATCAGTCCATCCCCTTTGCAGCCGCTCCGGATCCGCCCGGGCATTGTCGTATTTTGTCTTTTTTTATTATAGTTGATTCAAAATACTGCGTCAACGAAACCGGCGGGATTTTACTTTTTCTTAATGATTTATATATTCTTTCAGAAATTCATATATCTGCGTTTCTGTCGGCGGACATCCTGCCACGGTATGTTCAAATGCCTTCGTGCAGTTTCCTACGCCAAGATGTCCGCTCTGACCGCGATACCCTTGACCGATGCAGATCTTCTCCTTCAGCTGGTCAAGCAGCCCGTCCTGATCCAGCATCTGCAGAGCCGGGATCAGATATCCGTAGCAGGCGCTGCATGAATCAACCTCTTCCGCCATCTCAGCTAGCCGCATCACATGGCGATAGCCTCCCACACCACTCTCCCCATCCGGCTTCTGATCCCCGGAGAGCACTGTAATCCGGGCTGCACTCACATCCATGCTGCCTGCCCCAAGCGCCGCAGCCTTTCCAATATAAGGCACTGTCTCCACCGGTATTTCCAGCAGCCGGCAGCCATATGCATCGCAGAGCACGGGATCTGCCGCCGCGATCAGGCGGTTCTGTTCTACCGGGTTCCCGCCATCCTCAAATGTCAGATCGCCGCAGATACTGTCCACCAGAATAAAGTCCTGATGGATGCCAAGCGCCAGGTGGGCAATCGGATCATGCAGACCCATACGGTGAAAACGCCGTTTCTCACTGTTGGGCAGCAGTCCCTTCATATTTTTTAGAGCGCAGGTAATCCGGGTCTGGCAATGTCCCTTCAGCACCGGAACATTAATCAGAAATTCAATCTCTTTTGCCCTGCTGCACAGATTCAGCTCCATTCCGCCGCAGTCAGTCTTTACACCACGATCAGCCTGCATATCCCAGAACGGAACGCCGTACTGTTCTGACAGTCTGTCAAACCCGCAGTACCGGATCGCTTCCTCTGTTTTGTCTCCCACCCAGGAACCTTCCAGCATGATCACATTGGAAAATCCCTTACTCTGCAGATAACAGATCAGTGCTTCCACCACTTCCGGATGCGTCGTTCCTCCCTCACAGGCCAGCACCTGCCCCAGAAGATTTGGTTTAATGCCAATCAGTGTGTCTTTGTGTGGGATCATTGACGCCAGATCTGCCCGTTCCAGCAACTCCCCCGTCATTTTCTGGTAGTCTGTTCCGTATATGACAATCAGTTCGTTTTTCTTCATCTGAAAACTCTCTTTCCGCAGAAACGCATCAGGTTCTGCTCCATTTTCCTGCTCATCTTCTGCGCAGATATGCCTTTCCATGCCGCTGCACAGACAATCCCATCCCAGAGCGCAGGCTCTATCCCGGGCAGTTCCAGCCACTCAAGTCCCTTCGCCCAGGCAACAGCTCCGATCCCATCCGTCTCCACAAACAACCGTTCCGACGGTATCTCCCGCAGCATTCTCTGTCGGACTGTCACCGCCTCCTTCTGTTCTCCATTTCCGTTCTTTCCTGTACTGCCCTCTCCGCGCAGCCCGCAAAGAGCGGAAGTATCCGGTCCGAGCGTAAAGTAACAGTCCTTTTCCAGGTATGCGTCCAGATCCCGCTCATTTCCCGAATACCAGTGAACGCAGATCTTTTCCGGAAAATCCGTCAGAAGCCGGGCTATGACTGCCTCCTGACCTTTTGTGTGCAAAATAACCGGCCTGTGCAGGTCTGCTGCGATCTGCAGCTGACACTCCAGACTTTTTCGCTGTATTTCCAGCGGCACCGCGCACCAGACAGAATCCATGCCAATCTCCCCTACCACATCACACTGTCTGAAATATTCCATGTACAGACCCGAATCGTACTGATGCGCATACCAGGGATGAATCCCAAAACTGTGCAGCACACTGCCATGTTCCTGACAGCTCTCCAGCACCTGCCACTGAAACGGCGTACCTGAACTGAAACATGTCGTAATGCCAAGACTTTCCCGCAGATCCAGTTCCCCCTGGGCTTCCCTCTGTTTTTCGTTCAAAAAAGCCGAAGCATATTCTCCGGCTTTTCCTGCGCTGCAGCTGCCCTCCCCGCCTTCCAGGCAGGCCAGATGTGCATGCATATCAATCATCTCAATCCTCTTTTCTGCAAAAACAGCTCTTTCTTCGCTGCAATTTGCAATCTTCACTTAAAGTTTATCCTGAGTTACCGCATCCTAATTTTTGATAATTCTGTGAATCTGAGCCCTCAGCTTTCCCTGGTCATAGAGCCATTCTCTTGTCCTGTGTGATTCTGTTACCGCAATCTCTTCCCGGATGCCTTCTCCGGGCGCCCCAAGGATCAGGATCCTGTCAGAGAGATAAATCGCCTCATCTGTGTCATGCGTCACCAGCAGGATTGTCTTTTTCAGATTATTGCACAGCTGTGCCAGCCAGTCCTGCATATCGCTCCTCGTAATCACATCCAGCGCCCCAAACGGCTCATCCAGCAGATAAATCCCCGCATCGCACAGAGCAGTACGCAAAAATGCCGCCCGCTGGCGCATTCCTCCGGAAAGTTCCGACGGATACTTGTCCTCGCAGCCCTGAAGGCCAAAGCGTATCATCTGCGCTCTCGCTTCCTCCCTTACCTCTTTTTTGCGGTGATGGATTTCCCCGTAAAGGCAGACATTATCCAGAATAGTCTTCCATGGAAACAGCAGATCATTCTGCGGCATATAGGCAAACTGACTGCTGATGCCGGACATTTCTTTTCCGTCAATCAGCACCTGTCCACGCTCCGGTTTCAGGATCCCCGCCAGCACATTCAGAAGCGTTGACTTTCCGCACCCGGAGGGGCCCAGAATGCTGACAAACTCTCCATCTTTAATTTCAAAAGACAGATCCTTGATGACACTCTGATCTCCGTAAGAAAAATTCAGTTTTTTTACTTCCAGTTTCATATTTTCCTGCCTTCTCCGGCCTGCTGCTTCCAGAACATCCAAAACCGCCGGTTTCTTTACTCAAACAAAGCGGACATTCCTGTTCCGCTTTGCTGTATACTCATAAACGCCATCACTCCGCAATACACTTACTATACAGACGCATGACACATTTTCTTTATATTCCTCGCGAGTTCTCTTTTGGCTCTATAACTTACTGCCCCAGAAACTCGTTCGTATAGCAGTCAGATGCCGGCAGCACTTCGCTGATTACACCGTATTCTTTCAGGAATGAAGCGTAGTTGTCCCATACTTCATCCTTCATCAGTCCCCAGGTATCTGTATCTTCCATATATTTATCTGCCAGATATTCCTGTGATTTCTTCAGCATTTCTTTATCATAATCCGGCACATGCCCATAAAGCAGCTCGGCAGCCGCATCCGGATCATCAATTGCGTCCTGATATCCTCTTGCAGTGGCGCGAAGGAATGCGGAAACCATCTCCGGATCTTCCTCAATCACAGCATCGCTTGTGATAATCACCGGTGTGTAATAATCCAGACGCTCATCAAGCTGACGCAGCTCCATGTAATTAAGCTCACATCCGTTCATGGCAGCTATGATATTGTCCCATCCTTCAAAAAACCACATGATATCACAGCTCTTTCCAAGAGCCTCAAATCCCGTGCCGTCTGAGATCACAATATTCAGTTTGGAGAAATCTGCTCCTGCCTGCGTCATGCATGCTTCCAGCACTGCTGATTCGCCAGGGCCGCCCCAGCCTGCGTAAGTCTTTCCCTCAAAATCTGCCGGCGACTCAATACCGCTGTCTGCCAGAGATACAAATCCGGAAGTATTGTGCTGAAGAATTGTAGCAACCGCCTTGATCGGCAGCGGATCCTCAGAAGTCAGCGCAATCGTCACATCCTCCTGGTAGCTGATGCCAAATGTGCCTTTCTGCTGTGCAATCAGAGTTGCTGTTGCTCCGTCTGTCGGCTCAATGATCTCCACATCCAGCCCTTCTTTCTCATAATACCCCTTATCCAGCGCCACATACATTCCCGTATGGTTGGTGTTAGGTACATAATCCAGAATGACCGTCACCTTTTTCAGATCCTCACTCTGTGCATCATCTGCCATCACCGCGCATCCCATTCCCATTACCATTGCCGCAGTTCCCAGAACAGCAGCCAGCTTTTTCCAGTTGTTCATCCTTTTTCTCCTCTTTTCTGTTTTATAAAATCCCTCTTTTCTCTGCGGCAGTCTTTTCCCCAAGAGAAACGGCGGAATTTTCACCTAATCAGCTCTGCGTCTTTTTTTGTGACGCTCCATCGGAAGCACCAGCCATCCAAACAGCTTTACCAGCCCGTTCATCATCAGGCTCAGCAGAATAATCATAACTACGCAGGCAAATACCTTGTCCAGCATATAGCCGTTCTTGGCCCGGATCAGATAATATCCCAGCCCGCTCTGCGAAGCAATCCACTCACCTACTACCGCTCCGCTGATGCTGTACGTGGCGGCCACCTTCAGTCCTGACAGCAGGGAAATCATCGCCGAAGGGATCTTCACCAGACGGTACACCTGCATCCGGCTGCCGCCATATGTCCTGACCAGGTTAAGGTATCCCTCATCCATCTGCCCCAGTCCGTCACTGAAGCTGACTACAATCGGGAAAAAGCACATCAGCACGACCGTCAGGATCTTGGGTGCATAGCCAAATCCCATATAAATGATGAAAATAGGTGCCAGAACAATCGTGGGAACTGTCTGAGTCACCACCAGTATCGGATAGATACACCGTTTGAATGTCGGCATGGCATCGATCATGATACCTGTGATAATCCCGACCACAAAAGAAATCCCCATACCTGCCAGTGCTTCCATCACCGTAATCCCCGCATGTCCCATCAGTGCCGGAAAGTCCTTGACCAGCGCCCGTATCGTATCGCTCGGCGCAGGCAGTACATAAAGCGGAATCCCTGCAAGCTGCACTGCAAGCTCCCAGATCACCAGAAGCACTGCAATCACCAGCACCGGAGCTGCTTTTGTTATTTTTTTCGTCATTTTTTACTCCTCTTATCATAAAAGTCACTTTGTGACTTTTTGCACGCACAAACAGGCTGTATAAGCAGTTTCCTCTGTTTTGCCGCATGGCATCATGGTACACCCAGAGGGTGCTTCCTCTCTGCAAGCTGCGCATCATATAACACAAAAAACCGGTACAGAAAGTACCGGCTGTTTACAAAATCGCACAACAAAAAATCCTGTCACTGCGTTTTTCGTATTTTCCTTCGTCAGTATCATCTGCATCAGGTTCAAAGGGTCAAAACCTACCGGTTTACTCTCAGGCCATCCGGCCTCCCCGTTATTCTTAATGTTTAATTATACTATAGTTTCTTTCTCCGGGCAAGAATTTCCTGCGATATTTTCTCATAATTCTCATAATTTTGCTGTTTTTTCATTTCACACCAAACTGCATACACTGTCTGCCCGCGTGCGAAACAAAAGTTGCGCTGCCCAAACATTAGCCAAACATTAGCCAAACATTTTTTAATCTTCTCTTTTCTTTTCCTGAAAACAGTGGTATAATAGCAACGCAATGGGGATATAGCTCAGCTGGGAGAGCGATGCGTTCGCAACGCATAGGTCAGGGGTTCGAGTCCCCCTATCTCCATTATTTTTGTCATCATTTTTAAGAGCGATATTGTATATGGATCAGCATAGTTTCGCCATTTACAATATCGCTATTTTTCTATGCGAAAGGAGTTATTATGCTAGAATGCAGAGACATCACAAAAGTCTACGGCAAACAGACCGCCGTGGATCACGTCACACTGACATTTGATCCCGGCAAAATCTATGCCATGCTGGGGCCTAATGGCAGCGGTAAAACCACACTCATGAAAATGGCTGTCGGATTGGTCAAACCCACCAGCGGCGGTTTCTGGTATCAGGGCCGTCCGGTAGGCAGAGAGAGCAAGAAAGAGATTGCCTACATGTCTACGGAGCCATACTTTTACTCCTGGATGACAGCCCGCGACGTGGGCATCTACTATCAGGACTTTTTTAAAGACTTCTCCATGGAACGATATGAGTTCCTTCTGAAACGCATGGAGCTTTCTCCTGATCAGAAGGCCAAGTCCCTCTCTTCCGGCATGATGGCCAAATTAAAAATTGCCGCCACGCTCTCCCGGGATGCCAGGATTTTCCTGCTGGACGAACCATTAAACGGCATTGACCTGCTGGCCAGAGATGTCATTATGCAGACCATTCTGGAGATGCGCTCACCGCAGACTGCCCTTGTGATCTCCAGCCATCTTGTGGATGAACTGGAAAAAATCACCGACATTGCCATCTATATGAAACTGAGCCATCTGATCACGGTCAGGGATACCAGCGAATTATATGCATCCGAACAGAAATCCATGGTAGATCTTTACCGGGAAATATACCGACACGGAGGTGATCTGTCATGACCAAACTAATGAAATATGAATTTCGCAAATCCATGTTTTCCAAACTGATCATCCTGGTTATCTCAGGTATTATGGAGGCTCTTTTCCTTCTCGGCATTTTCACCTCCTGGAACAACGGGATCGGCTGGGGCATTTTCGGCCTTGTCTTTTCCGCCTCCGTAGGGATCTCCTTTATCGGCATCAACAGCCTGCTGATCTTCTACCGGGATCTGAATACCAAGCAGAGCTATATGCTGTTCATGACCCCCTGCAGCAGCTACCAGATCCTCGGCGCAAAAGTTCTGGAAAACGGACTGTCCCTGTTTCTGGCCGGATGCTTTTTCTCAGCCCTGGCCGCTCTCGACATCTATATTGCCTTTGACCAGGTAGTATGGCTGAAAGAAATCACCGAACTGTTTCAGCAGCTCCTCCGCTCGTTCCAGATTGAGCTTCAGTTTGACGGAATGCAGATTTTTCTGTTCTTTATGAATATTCTGTCATTCTGGCTGCTTGGCATTGTCAGCGGACTGTTTGCTATTCTGCTCTCGGCTACCTTCTTCGCCGGGAAACGCTTCTGCGGAATCATCAGCTTTCTCGTTTATCTGCTGATCTCCTGGGGAGTTACAAGGGTCATTGACCTTCTCCCGGATATTGAACCCATCACGGCAAACCTCGGTCTTTCCATCGTCGCCGCCCTGGCACTGACCGCGGTCATGTATGCCGTTTCCTCGCTGCTGATGGATAGAAAACTCAGTGTGTGAGCACAAAACTTGTGAGCACAAAAACTTATCTGGCAAAACTTTTATTGCTTTTCCTGTAACAGATTACACGGATTGTTACGTGCTTTGCACTCCCACAATCCTGTAATCCGTTACATAAAAAGGAACTGCCGCATGAATGAAAATTTGCGGCAGTTCCATTTTTACTGTTTTCCTAATGTATGTTCCTTAATCACACAAACTTCTTATGGCGTAGGAATTATTTCCGGGCAGTCCTCAGAAGAGAACTTCATGTTCTACTCCGTCTCTTCCGCGGGCGTCGGCAGCCGATATTCCTCCAGCCCATGCTCTCCGTCCCACACTGGGAAC
>CAKRNX010000070.1 GCA_934371475.1 uncultured Lachnospiraceae bacterium | reverse complement strand
GCTGCGCGGCAGGGTAGGGCGTTCAAATCGTACCTCCTACGCGTTCCTGATGTACCGCAGAAACAAGATGCTTAAAGAGATCGCGGAGAAACGTCTGTCTGCGATCCGGGAATTTACGGAGCTTGGAAGCGGATTTAAGATTGCGATGCGGGATCTCGAGATCCGCGGCGCGGGCAATCTGCTGGGAAGTGAACAGCACGGCCACATGGAAGCTGTGGGATACGATCTATACTGCAAGCTGCTCAACGAGTCTGTGAAGGAGATCAGGGGAGAGTCCACGCTGAAAGAGGGATATGAGACAGCGATTGACCTCGATGTGGATGCCTTTATTCCGGACCGTTACATCCGCAATGAGGGGCAGAAGATGGATATTTACAAGCGGATTGCGGCGATTTCCGGCGAGGAAGAGTACGATGACATGATGGAAGAGCTGATGGACCGCTTCGGCGAACCGCCCAGATCCGTGCAGAATCTCCTGGCGATTGCGCGGCTGAAAGCGCAGGCACATCAGATTTACGTGACAGAGCTGACGCAGAAAGGCGATGAGATCCGCATTGTGCTGTACGAGCGCGCCATGATTGATGCGGCAAAGATCGATACATTCCTAAAAGAGTACGGCGGAAGAATGAAATTTACGGTAGACACCAATCCATATTTTATCTACAGCAGGCCGAAGAAGGGTGGAAGAGAAAACGACGATGTGCTGCTGCTTGTGGGAGACATTCTTGATCATATGAAGATCCTGGAGCAAAATATGTGAAAAACATGTGTCGTCTGGGAAAAGTGATTGCCAGCGGAAGTGAAAAAGGATATAATAAAAAATAATGAGCGTGTCAGGGACTGCCCGGGTGCAGGACAGATAAAAGACGCGGCGGGTACGTCAAGGCGTACCGGAAGATATCGGAGGAAAACTGTTATGAGAACTGGATTAAAACGAGGACTGGTTCTGGGATTGACTGCATGTATGGCAGTTACGTCACTGGCCGGATGCAGCAAGTCAAAGAGCGGGGCGGATGCGTCTGCCACAATTGCCACACTGGATGGCGAAAAAATAGATGCGGGAGTAGCTAATTTCTTTCTGCGTTATCAGCAGGCAGAGTTTGAGAGCAGTTACGGCACATTCCTGAAGAGCTACTATGGGACAGACATCTGGAACGCTGACCTGACAAGTTCCGGTATTCCCTACGGAGAGACATTCAAGCAGGAGATCATGACTTCTCTGGAGAAAATGCTGCTGGCAGAAAAACATATGGGCGATTATGGTGTGGAGCTGACCGATGAGGACAAGGCGGCAATCACTCAGGCAGCCAAGGATTTTATTGCAGCCAACGGCGAAGAGGTTCTTGAGAAGATGAACGCCACACAGGAGAATGTGGAGCGTGTCCTGACTCTTTATACGATCCAGAAAAAGATGGAGCCGCAGATGAGTGCGGACGTAGATACAGAGGTGTCTGATGAGGAAGCAGCGCAGAGAACGGTTTCCTATGTGAGATTTACCGCTCAGACCGAGGCGGAGACAGAAGCGGAGAGCGAGACTGAGACGGATACGGAAGAGGTTTCCACAGAGGCCGGATCCGAGGCATCTGAGACAGAGAGTGAGCTTCCGGCGGAGACACAGGCTGAGACAGAGACTGAGACAGAGAAAGGTACGGAAGCTGCTCTGACAGAGACTTCCGCAGCCAAGACCGGTGCGGCAGATAAGGCTGAGACAGAGAGTGAAACCGAGACAGCTGCTGAGACAGAGAGCGAGGCAGTAACGGAGGCTTCCACAGAGAGCGGTTCCGAGGTTTCCACAGAGGCGGAGAGTGAGACAGAGACCGAAACGGAGACAGAGACCGAAGATCCGGCTATGGCGGCAGCCAAAGAGAAGGCAAGAGCAGAGGCGGAGGCATTTCTGGCTGATGTAAAGGGTCAGGATGATTTTGCGGCAGCGGCTGCAGAGATTGCAGAGACGTCTGACAGCATTGCTACATCCTCCTATACATTCGGGGATGACGATACATATCCGGATTCCGCGATTATCAGTGCAACCAAGGGACTGGAGGATGATACTCTGGTAGATGAGGTGATTGAAGTCAGCAATTCCTACTATGTACTGCATGTAGACGATGCATTCAATGAGGAAGCGACCGATAACAAAAAGACGGAGATCGTTAACCAGCGCAAGACCGATGCGATCAACGCACTGTATGACGAGTGGATCAGCGCGGCAGAGTTCACCATCGATGAGGAAGAACTTGGCAAGCTGGCATTTGACCTGTCTCTGATGCTGGAGACAGAGGCTCAGACGGAGGCGGCAACAGAGGCGGCCACTGAGACAGAGAGCGAGACCGGTGCCGAGACAGAAACAGAAGCGGTGACGGAAAAAGAAACCGAAACCGAGAGTGAGGCAGTGACTGAGGCGGCTGAGACCGAGACAGCGACTGAAACAGTGGCTGAAACAGAGACTGAGAAAGCAGCCAAGAAGGCAGAAAAAATAGCTGAGACCGAGACAGAAACAGAGGTTAAAAAAGCCGAAACAAAAACAGCAGGCAAAACATCTGCAAAATAAAAGTTTCCGGTAAGATGTGACAGCTGTATTTTATGGTCAAAGAGGAAATTGCGGGATCTTTCTCCTGTTATCGTTGAGGCACAGGTGAATTTTTGGTACTGTAATCCCCCAAATAATATGAACCGAGGCAGGATATAATAGATACTGTCTTAGAAAGAAAACACCGGGTGCGGGAGAGATACATCTTTGCAGACCGGTGTTTTTATTTGCGCAGAACAAAAATGCCGGAGCATTCCTGAACTCCTGATGCTTCTGTCTGGCAGCGGTCTGTTTACCGGTATTGCGATGCAGATAGCATCGGCAGCCACAGCCATGTTGGGACCGATAATGCCGGGGACGGCGGGCTTTTACAGAAAGTTAAGAATTACTTCCTTGTAAAAGAAAGCAAAACACAGTATAGTTAAAAAGGAAGACTGATAGTGATGCAAAATATAGGGGTTACTTTTATGAGAAAAAGATACAGAGGAAGGATCAGAAAGAGAGGATATCTGTTTTTCCTGATGGTATTGTTCTGCCTGATGATAGCAGGAACGGCATTGGGAACTGAGGTGACTGCAGAAGATGGACGGGCGGTGAGCCAGGCGAAGCAGAACAGGATTTCCAAAGGAAAATGGGTCAAAACAAAGAACAGATACCGCTATCGCCAGAAAAACGGAGAGTATGTAAAGTCTGCCTGGACCATGATTGATGGCAAAATCTATCGTTTTGACGAAAAAGGCTATGTCAAAACCGGTGCCTTTTCCTGGAGTGGAAATAAATATTACGCAGACCAGCAGGGTCGGATTTATATCAAGAAATTTCTGAAAAAGGGGACGAAGGTCTACTATTACGGAGCAGCCGGAGCCAGGGTCAGAGACCGCTGGATCAAGTCTAAAGGAAAATATTATTATTTCTGCCGTACCGGACAGATGGTGCGCAGCAGCTGGGTGGGTACCCGTTACGTGGGTGCTGACGGAGCCAGAGTTTCAGCAAAGACTGTGCAGGGACGTAAACTGGATAAGAATGGTGTCATCCGGCAGATTTCCGCGTCGGACAAGTGTATTATCGTGGGAGCTTCCCGCATTGTGGATATGAGCGTGGCAGTCAACAGTAAGGATACCGTATTTATTGCAAAGAGCGGACAGGGATATCGCTGGCTGAAGTCTGATGCCGGACCGCAGCTTTGTAAATATCTGAAAAAGTATCCCAAGTGCAAGGTGGTATTTCAGCTTGGAAACAACGATCTGGGAAATATCAATTGCTATATCAGTTACTACAAGGCGCTGATGAAAAAATATCCCAAGGCTTCTTTCTATTTTATGGATGCGCTTCCGGGAGATGCCGGTTCCCAGAAAAACGAGCGGAGAAAGGTGTTTAACAAAGCTCTGAAGGCGGCAATGGGATCCAGATATATCGGAGGATATTCCTATCTGGAAGGGAAAGGATTTACTACAATAGACGGAACGCACTATCCGGCGGAGATCAGCCAAATGATGTACCACTACATTATGCGCAAGATCAAATAGCAGAAGTGTTCAAATGAAACGCAGATCAACATGCAGCAAAGCGGGATGCCGATGTTCGTTTTACCGAGATAAGATTTTTGCAGAGGACAGCTTTCATGTCCGGCCCGGGTGAAGACAGCCCATATGCCGGAACTGAGAGCTGTTTCTGATAACAGGAAGTTCCAATGAATTTCCTGCTGTCAGGTTATGGGGCTTGGGGCGTGTAAAAACATATTTTTAGAAAAGGATGATTACATGGAAAATTACAGCAACTATGAAGATCTGAAGGGATCTGCCAAGGGATTTCTTCAGATTATTACTTCTGATAATCTTTATTATGGCCTGTTCCTTCTTGGTGTCCTGATTATCGGGATTAAAGTGGTGGATTTGGTGTTCAGACCGTTTAAGAAAAAGGGAAATATTCACATCAGCTTTCTCAAAAGCTGTATCAAGGCGTTTCTGATTGTAACGATTGGGATGAAAATCTGCAGTCTCTCCAATGTGCTCTCAGGTTTTACAAGCCAGATTCTGATGTCTTCTTCTTTGATTGTAGTAGTTCTGGGTTTTGTATTCCAGGAGGGCCTGACAAACATTGTACATGGATTCATTTTGTCCGTTTTCAAGCCCTTTCAGATCGGGGATCGGGTCAGTATCACGATAGACGGAGAGACGATTACAGGATACATACATTCGATCGATCTGCGCAGCACCATCATCCGCAATGTTGTGAACTCTTCTCATGTCATTGTTCCCAATTCCAAGATGGATATGTGTGTGATTGACAACAGCTATTTTGATGCAGCTTCTGTCAGCTCCAATTTCCTGGATTTTTCTGTTACTTATGAGTCCAATCTGGAGAAGGCGATGTATGTGACATCCCAGGAAATCATGGCACATCCATATGTGCGGGCTGCCAGAGAAAAGCAGCATATCACAGAGCCGGTAGCGGTTCTGGTGCGTGATCTTGGAGACAGCGGCATTTATCTGAGAGCTTCTGTGGTGACGGAAACTGTGGAAGAGAATTTCGCGGCCTGCAGCGATATCCGGAGAAACCTGATTTACAGGTTTGCGGCAGAGCCGGATCTGGATTTTGCATATCCGCATATGCAGCTGGTGCCGGATCAGAGGGCAGGGCAGCAGCTGCGCAGTAACGGTCCAAAATAGTGCCGTAAAAACAGCAATAAAACATCGCCCGTGATATTTCTAAACTGATATATCAGATGCGGGATGGCCCCCACCTCGGGAGGCATTCCTGAACAGAGATAGAAAAAGTAAAAGGGTAAAGAGAGAGCAGAGAGCGGACAGGTCGGCATCTTTGCTCTTTTTTTGCACAGATTTTGCAAAGGGATGGCGGCAGTTTTTACATAAGAGTTCTAAAATGAAAATGTAAGTAAGAGGAAATAACAGATTGCGTTTCAGAGAGGAGAACACAATGAATAAAAAAAAGATGATGAGTGGTATGTTAGGAGCAACGCTGGCACTTTCCATGACAGCAGGATCAGTGAGTGCGGCTTCTGTACAGACGGAGGCAGCAGAAGAAAAGGCTCCCAAATATGTATTCCTGTTTATCGGTGATGGTATGAGTTATCCGCAGTTTCAGGCTGCATCTGATTATCTTGGCGCATTGGATGACGCAGATTATACACAGGCACTTCCGAGCAACAGCTATGAGGATCGTGCCGGAGCCGTTCTTGACGGGCCGAAAAAATTGAACTTCATGAATTTTGAAGCAGCAGGATCAGCAGTGACATATGACTCATGCAGCTTTGCACCGGATTCAGCTTCCACAGCAACCTCTATTTCTACAGGAAATAAAACATATTCTGGTATGATCAATGTCGATATCACGGGTGCGACACCTTATGAGACGATTGCAGAAAAACTTCACAGCCAGAAAGGGTGGAAAGTCGGTATCATCAGCTCTGTCAATCTGAATCATGCAACGCCGGCTGCTTTCTACGCTCACCAGGCAAGCAGAAACAACTACTATGAGATTGGTGAAGAGCTGGTAGCATCTGATTTTGAGTATTTTGCAGGCGGCGGCCTTAAAAAAGTAACCGGTCCGGATGATGATAAAACAAGTCTCTATGATCTGGCAGAAGAGGCTGGATACAAAGTAACATATACGCAGGACGATGCAGCAGAAGTGACCGCAGAGGACGGTAAAGTGATCCTGATCGATGAACATCTGGCAGATTCTGATGCGATGGATTATGAGATGGACCGGGAAGAAGGAAACTGGGCACTGGCAGATTATGTGAAAAAAGGGATTGAGGTGTTGGATAATGAGACCGGTTTCTTTATGATGTGTGAGGGCGGAAAAATCGACTGGGCATGTCATGCAAATGATGCAGGTGCAACTGTAAACGATACTCTGGCACTGGCAGATGCAGTTCAGGTTGCTGTTGATTTTGCAAAAGATCATGCAGATAAAACACTGATCCTTGTGACAGGCGATCATGAGACAGGCGGTCTGACGATTGGTTTTGCCGGAACAGATTATGATACCTATCTTGATACACTTGCAAATCAGACAATCTCCTATGCACAGTTTGATGAGCAGTATGTAAATGGATATAAAGAGGCAGGTACAAGTTTTGAAGATGCTATGAAAGATGTGGAAACACTCTTTGGACTGAAGCTCTCCGGTGAGGAAGGCGACCGGCTGGTATTGACAGATTACGAGGTGCAGCGTCTGGAGGATGCCTATACACTGGCTATGTCAGATACAGAAGCAGATGAATATACACAGGAACAGTATGTTCTTTACGGTACTTACAATCCATTCTCAGTTACTGTTACACACATTCTGAATAATAAGTCAGGTGTGGATTTTACCAGCTATTCCCATACAGGTCTGCCGGTTGCAGTTTTTGCGGATGGCGCTGGTGCAGACAATTTCAACGGATACTATGACAACACTGAGATTTATCAGAAGATGGCTGCCTTGACAGATGTGCAGTAAAAGAAAAAGAGTAAGAAAATAAAAAACAGATACTCTGCAATGTGCCGGAAATGACCTGTACTGTTTCAGGCACAGAGAAATCAAATCCCCTGCTGACTGCGTTTGCAGTAAAGCAGGGGACTTCCGTATATTGTGATAGGATACGGCAAAAAACGCATTCCCGCGGGCAATGGGTCAGGCAGCCAAGCCTGCATGGATATCCATTTATAAAAATTATAGAACACAAAAATACTGACAGAAGAGTCTGAAGGATCTGATATCAACTATGAAAATATTAAAAAATATACTGAAAAAAGCAACAAAATCGAAAACGTTCTGGCCTGTCATAACATCACTTGTCCTGATGCTGGTGCTGTGTTTTCTGCCGACAGGTTATGAAGGGGCACTTTCTTATCAGAATGCTGACCGCGTGTCGGCACTGGTGCTGTCTACAGATGAAAGTGATATTTATGATACGGGTCTTGTCCGTACCGGAGACCAGAGATGCCGCGTGAGAATCCTTGGCGGGCAGTTCGCAGGGACAGAGACTGATGCGGTGAACCGGCTCAACGGCGCTCTTGCGCAGGATAAGCTGTTTTCAGCGGGAGATAAAGCGTTTGTGGTGGTGAGTCACAATAAAGATGAGATTACAACCGTATATATGACAGATTATTTCCGCCTTGGCAAAGAGGCGGTTCTGGCAGGAATATTTCTGCTGCTGCTGCTTTTTTTTGCAAGGGGAACGGGACTGCGTGCCATTCTGTCATTCATTGATACCATACTTCTTATGTGGAAGATACTTGTTCCCAGTCTGCTGAATGGTCTGAATCCCATCTGGGTTTCTCTTGGACTTGTGCTGGTACTGACAGCGCTTATTCTGATGCTGATTTATGGATGGGATCGACGTTTTCTTGCAGCGGTCTCCGGTGCGGCGCTGGGAATTCTGGTGACTGCTGTGCTGGGATTTGTGTTTACCAATCTGTTTCAGATTCATGGTGCGGTGATGGAGTCAAGTGAAAGTTTGCTGTATGCCGGATATCAGCATCTTGATCTGACCCGGATTTTTGTCGCATCTATTTTTCTCGGTTCATCCGGTGCAGTCATGGATCTGGCAGTAGATATCTGTTCCGCAGTTTATGAGGTAGTGCAGAAAAAACCGGGCATCAGTGCCAGAGAGGCAGTAACTTCCGGCTTTGCTGTAGGCCGTGCAGCGTGCGGCTCCACGACAACCACTCTGCTCTTAGCTTATTCAGGAAGTTACATTGCGCTTCTGATGGTTTTTATGGCGCAGGGAACACCGGTAGAACTGATGCTGAATTACAAGTATGTGGCAGCAGAGATTGTTCACACGATAGTGGGTTCTTTCGGACTTGTGACGGTTGCGCCGCTGACAGCGATTACAAGCGGTTTTTTGCTGACGCGTAAGCTGTGCTGAGCAGACCGGATGTTTTCCTTGACAGGGAGAAAAGGGCTGTGCTATGATACTTCTGCGATTTACTATAGTAGAGTGATAATATTGAAAAGTAAATGATGCGGAGCGGAGGTATCTTTATGAAAAAAAGAGTGATGATAGCTTTACTGGGAACAATGATGGCGGCAGCTGTGCTGACGGGCTGCGGCAGCAAAAAGGCTGAGACAGAGGCGCCTGCAACAGAAAAAGCAGCGGAAGCGACAGAAAAAGCAACAGAAAAAGCTGCTGAGAAGAGTACAGAAAAAGCTGCTGAGACAGAAGCCGGCGTAGAGACTACGGAGACAGCCAAAACCGGCACAGCGGAAGAAGGTAAATTTGTCGTAGGTTTTGATGCGGAATACCCGCCCTACGGATATATGGATGATAATGGCGAGTATACCGGTTTTGACCTTGAGCTGGCTCAGGCAGTCTGCGATCTGGAAGGCTGGGAGCTGGTAAAGACCCCGATTGACTGGGACTCCAAGGACATGGAGCTTAATTCTGGTTCCATTGACTGTATCTGGAACGGTTTCACAATGACAGGCAGAGAGGACAGCTACACCTGGTCCGTACCGTATGTGGACAACAGCCAGGTGATCGTGACTTCCGAGGCATCCGGCATTAACAGTCTGGCAGACCTGGCGGGAAAAACAGTAGGTGTGCAGGCCGCTTCCGCAGCTCTGACTCTGCTGGAAGATGAAGAAGGACAGAAAGAGCTGGCTGATACATTTGGCACACTGCAGCAGTTTGCTGATTACAACAGCGCATTCGTAGAGCTTCGGGCAGGCAGCATTGATGCCGTAGCAATGGATGTGGGAGTTGCTCAGTATCAGATTAAGAGCAGAGAAGGATTTAAGATCCTGGACGAGACGCTTAATTCTGAAAAGTATGCTGTCGGATTCAAAAAGGGAAATGAAGAACTCAGAGACATCGTGGATAAAGATCTGGAGACTCTGTTAGAGAATGGTACATTTGATGAGCTAGCAGAGAAATATGAGCTGACTGATATGGTATGTCTGGGCAGCGAGAGCGAGGCTGAGACAGAGGCAGCCAAATAACAGTGAATTACATCAGATGTGAAATGACTCCTACCTCTGCAGGTGGTGGGAGTCAATCCTTATCTGATATAGCCTCCGGCAGATTGCAGAGGTGCGCGAAAGAAATATGTCATGCAGATGCATGCGCGCATCCCGCAGCAGGAATACCGGGGCATTTTTGAATTGGAACGGAGGAACCGGAATGAGCTTTTCAGTCATGCTGAGTCAGATGAGCAGCGGTATGCTCAAGTCAATGGGGATCTTTTTTCTGACTCTGCTGTTTTCATTGCCGCTTGGGCTGGTGATTTCTTTTGGAAGAATGTCAAAGAACCCTGTTTTGCGCACGGTTGTTAAAATTTATATTTCAGTCATGCGTGGAACGCCTCTGATGCTGCAGCTGCTGGTGGTTTATTTCGGACCGTTTTATCTGTTCGGCATGAATATCGGCGGCAGTTACCGCTTTTATGCCATTATTATCGGTTTTGCCATCAACTATGCCGCGTATTTTGCCGAGATTTATCGTTCCGGTATTGAGGCGATCCCGGCGGGACAGTATGAGGCGGCGAAGATGCTAGGGTACAGCAAAGCCCAGACATTTTTCAAGATTGTTTTTCCACAGGTGGTGAAGATGATCCTTCCATCGATCACGAATGAGGTGATTACGCTGGTGAAAGATACTTCCCTGAGTTTTGCTTTGGCCTATGCAGAGATGTTTACGATCGCAAAGCAGATTGCAGCGTCACAGACATCGTTTGTGCCCTTTGCGGTGGCAGCGGTGTTCTACTATATTTTCAATCTTCTTGTGGCAGTAGTCATGGAAAAACTGGAAAAGAAGATGAGTTATTACAGTTAAAGGGAGTTTGCCATGAGTCTTTTGGAAATGAAACATATCAGAAAAAGTTTCGACGATCTGGAAGTGATCAAAGATATTTCCCTGTCCGTAGAAAAGGGGGAGATCCTTTCGATTATCGGACCGTCCGGCTCCGGCAAATCCACACTTCTGCGCTGTGCCACCATGCTGGAGACCATCGACAAGGGTGAGATCAGCTATATGGGAGAGCGCGCGGCGTGGGTAGATCCGGACGGCAGAAAAAATTATCCCAAAGGAGAGCGTGCGAAACAGATACACTCGTGTTTCGGGCTGGTATTCCAGAATTTTAATCTGTTTCCGCATTATTCTGTGATTAAGAATATTACGGACGCACCGATCCATAACCAGAAGCGGAAAAAAGAAGAGGTTTATGAAGAGGCCAGGGAGCT
>CAKRNX010000069.1 GCA_934371475.1 uncultured Lachnospiraceae bacterium | reverse complement strand
TCAAGGAAAGAACGAAAAAGAATTATATCCGTATGTGGGACTACCGGATACGAAATACTTTGGGAAATATTCGTGTTGTAGATTTTAAGACATCTCACGTGAGGACGTTCTTTTCCTCATTGTCAGATGAAGGACTGGCATACAGTACGATCAAAGGTCTTTTTTGCATGGCTCGTAGCGTTCACACAATCTTCACAAAATAATTAGCACTCACCTCTTGACAGTGCTAATAATACGTGATATAGTACAGATAGAACAAAGGGAGGGGAACAAAGAGATCAGAAATGTTCCACCGGATTTGTTTGGAGTACAACATTCCGAAAGGGATGCAGATATAGATAGTTCAGATGAATGTGGAAGGAGATATGACTTATGTTAATGCCTAGCGTTTTTGGAGAAAACTTATTTAATGACTGGATGGATTTTTCGTTTCCGCAGATTACAGATGATACAGAGAAACAGCTTTACGGAAAACATGCAAAAAATATGATGAAAACTGATGTGAAGGAGACAGATGGCGGATATGAGGTTGCTGTTGATCTGCCAGGATTTAAGAAAGATGAGATTAAGATCCAGCTGGAGAATGGTTATCTGACCATTGCGGCAGCCAAGGGACTTGATAAAGATGAAAAAAATAAAGAAGGCAAATATATCAGACGCGAAAGATATACCGGCAGCATGAGCAGAAGCTTTTATGTGGGCGAGAGTGTAAAGCAGAGTGACATTCATGCCAAATATGAGAACGGTATTCTGAAGCTGGATATTCCGAAACAGGATCAGAAAGCTGTAGAGGCAGATAAATATATCAGTATTGAAGGCTGATCAGGTAAATGGGATAAATGATGAAAGAAGTGCAGTCCTGACAGATAGAATGTGGTTGGGATCGCAAGACATAGCAGATGTGGCAGTCTGTATGGTATGAAATAAATAAGTAAAAGGGAAACCGCTGTGACATATGGAAATCTGAAAATTCAGTACGTATGGCGCAGTGGTTTTTTTTATATCAGATGTGAGATGACTCCCACCTCTGCAGGTGGCGAGAAACAAGTCGGTATCGGAAAAATAGATTGCTTTTGGTGTTAATTTATTCTAAACTATAAATCAAAGGAATAACTGAGCGGATATATTGTGAAATATTAGAGGAGAGAGAAAATGTCAGTAGGAAAATATGTGAGGCGTTTTCTGGGAATGACAGCACTGACAACAGTGGTGCTTGGCGGCAGTGTCTGGGCAGAAGAGGAAACGCCTGAAGGCTTCAGGATTGTAACCGTTGATTCATTTGCGGGAGAAGAACATGATATTATCGGTGGAGGGATAAGCGAGCGGGGAACTAAGGCAAAAGAAGTGGGAGAAGAGATTGCGGAAGCAGTGGATGGTGCGCAGGTAACGAGCCTGGAAGATGAAGAGGTGAGCAGGGCGGCTCTGGAGACGCTGCCTTCCTGTGATGTACTGATCTGGCACGGCCATGGCAATTATCTTGACATGACAGGGGCGTTTCTGTCGCTGGGGGAGCGAAAAGAAGAACAGCTTGGCGATCTGTCCTATCTGTATCAGTGGACAGCAAAAGGCATCATAGATGGAACAGTGGGCAATGTTAATTACTGGGCGGTAAATGCTAAATTTTTCCAAAACAAAGCGTCTGACGGCTGGGAGATCAGGAACGGGATGGTGTATCTGGCTGCCTGCCATAGTGCCCATGAACCGGATCTGGTGAACGCATTTCTGGGTGCAGGAGCGAAGGTAGTATTTGCAAATGTGGGAGAGAATGATATCGGATCCATCTATGATCAGTGGATGCTCAAGGAAGTATGCGACTATATGAGTGGCAATGGTATTCTGGATGATAACAGTACGGACGAGGGTATTTATTATACTGCCAGAGAGGCGCTGGCGAAAGCTCAGGAATGGGTGAGAGCGGCATTTTCCTATGCGTTCAATCAGGAATGGCAGGGCGGAAGTTTTACTCCGATGAGAGAAGATGAAAATCATCAGATCATTGTCGAGCAGAATCCGCAGATCCGTGCGGCGCTGTTTGGCGACGGAGATTACACGCTGGTGTCCGGCATAAAGGGACGGATTGCTGCCGGAGGAACAAATGCCAATCCAGAGGCAGTGACGCTGAAACTGTCAAATGGAAAAGAGCCGGATGTGTGGGTATCCACGATGGAACCGTTCTATTTTAATAAGCTGACGCCGGGAGAAGACTATACGCTGGAAGTGTATTACAATGACCGGCTGCTGCAGAGCATCGGAAATATTCATATCGATGAACATCGTTTTACAGATCTGGGGACAATCACGATTTCGCCGCTGCAGGTGGTCGTAACGTTGGAGTCGGGAAATGATAAGAGTCTGGCCAATTCATTTCTGAATGTGTATGGAGCGGATGGCACTTCATATGATGTGAGATCTTTGGGGTCGGACATTTATTTGGTTAATCTTTTGCCGGATTTGTATCAGTTCCAGGCAGGAGCGGATGGATGCGATACAGTAACTCAGACGGAAGATATTGATCTGAAACATGAGGATCTGGTGATCACGCTTGGATCGCCGGACTGGCAGCAGGCGTATGCAGAGATCCTGCGATCTAATCTGGCACAGATGAGTCAGTACAGCATGGTTCCGAAGTTTGCATTGGCATATGTTGATAATGATGAAATACCGGAGCTGATCACAGCAATGTCAAACATTCATATCGCGGGATGTCAGGTATATACGATGTACGAAGGGCAGGCGGTTGAGCTGGGAGAGTTCGGTGATTTTGGAACAGTTGCTTTTGCGCCCCATACCGGCATCCTGTGTCCGGATTATTTTATAAATGGAGGCTATGAAGGAACGAAGTATTTCGAGATAGAAAATGGTGAGTCCGTGTACCGCAACCAGTTTTTCAAGTATGTCACGGATGAGATCTATTACGTGGGAGCCACGGAAGAGCCATTCAATTCATATAATCAGGTATCGAAGGAAGCGTATGATTACCAGAAGAGTCAGTGGTCCGGAGTGGATGCGGCAGCTGTCAGTGTGGGATATGACAATGGACTGGTTGAAGTGAACGAGTCCAGTATGAATGTGCTGTTGAGCGACGGATATGGCAGCCTTGTGGTAGGATAAAGATGCCCCCCGGAACAGTCAGACAGTTCCGGGGGGGGGTTGTATGGGAGGTGAGAAGACTCCCACCCCGCAGCAAGAATGCCGGAGCATCCTTAAAATTCAGTTTATAGTGTGTTAGAGCACCATATAGTCCTTGATGACATTGTGGTCTCTGAGTACTTTTTCAATGACAGTACCTTTGATCGCTCCGAGCAGCGGCTTCTTGAGAAGGTTGAGCGGGCCGGGCAGGCGAATTTCAAGCGGAGATTTGCCGTCCATCAGTTTGACGCTGGCATCAAGCAGCTCCCTGACATCGTAGACGCTGCCCCATACTTCCGGAACTCCACGATCCACACCCAAGAGTCCGTATACGGCTTCCATAGCGGTACGAACAGAATACTCTGTAGTGAAGATCGTATCTCTGGGAGTCTCGGCGAACTGTCCCAGGAATGCAAAGTTGACACATCCGTCGGGGATGACATCCGGTCTGTCGCCTTTGGCTCTCGGCATGAAGAATGCAGTGATGTAAGGCATCATGGTAGGCACGCAGACGGCGCTGTGTTCTGCCAGTTCTTCAATCTGGTCAGCAGGAACACCCAGATGATACAGCCATTCCATCGTGATTTCTTTACCGGTACACTCTTTCATGGGCTTTTTCACATAATCGCCGGGAACATCGGTGAACAGTCCGTATACCCATACGCAGACTTTGTCTTTATCCTGATCTTTGAACTGGCCCTGACGGTTGATCGTCCAGCTGAGCAGCCATCTGGAATCCTGGCAGCTTACGATGCCACCGGTTACGACCTTGCCGCTTCTGGGATCCCGCTTGCAGATATCTGTGATATAGGGAATAATCTTGTCATCCAGTGTGGTGATTGTGGCGGATTCCCAGTTGGTCTTGTTGATATCGGAGCAGAATTTTTCTGGATGGCCGAAGGAAGGATCCTGTTTGGCAATGTTTTTCCACAGGCTCCAGCAGCCGCTGGTGCGGACTTCGGCATCTCCGTTCGGAGCATGGTTCTGATCGCCGTAAATGGTGCCTTCTGTACAGCTTCCGTTGGTTACAAACACCAGATCGTTCTCTGTGAGGAGGATTCCTTTTTCTACGCCTTTTACTTTGCATTCGATTGCAGTAGCAGTCTTTTTCCCGTCATGAATGTCGAAAAGTACGTTGGTGACTTCTGTATTGAACTGGAAGTCTACGCCGGCATCCTCCAGGTATTTCTTCATTGGAAGGATCAGGGACTCATACTGATTGTATTTGGTGAATTTCAGGGCACTGAAATCAGGAAGTCCACCGATATGGTGGATGAAACGCTGAATGTAGAGTTTCATTTCCAGGGCGCTGTGCCAGTTTTCGAAAGCGAACATGGTTCTCCAGTATAACCAGAATGTGGAATTAAGCACTTCATCATCGAACACGTCTTCAATCGTCTTGTCATACAAATCTTCATCTTTGGTGAAGAACAGTTTCATAATCTCCATGCAGCCCTTCTGGCTCAGATTGAACTTACCGTCTGTGTGTGCATCCTTTCCCTGTTTGACTGTGGCACGGCAGAGCGAGTAGTTGGGGTCATGCTTGTTCAGCCAGTAATACTCATCCAGCACGGAAGCACCCGGTTTTTCCAGAGAAGGAATGCTGTGAAACAGATCCCACAGGCATTCGAAGTGATTTTCCATTTCACGTCCGCCGCGCATGATGTAGCCTCTGGTGGGATCGAAAATACCGTCGCAGGCACCGCCGGCAATGTCCATGGACTCAAGAATATGGATATGATCGCCGGGCATCTGAGCATCTCTTACCAGAAAACAGGCCGCTGCCAGAGAAGCAAGACCGCTGCCTACAAGGTAAGCGTGCTTGTCATCCACGCCTTCCGGTTTCTCAGGGCGGGCAAATGCCTCATAGTTTCCGTTGGTATAATAAATGCCCTTGCTGTTTTTTTCATGTTTGCCGCGCTCTGTGTTGCGGTAGTTAGGATCTGCGTGGGTATTAGCGGACTGTTGTTTCTGACGGCTGATAGAAGCGATAGCTGCTGCACCTGCACCTGCGGCCAGGGCTGCCATGCCAATTGCTGAATGTTTTTTCTTTGCCATAATTAATAACCACCTTTCGTGTGTGATGTTAAAACTTGTACTCTGTATCACTGACGATACAAATAGGAGCAGTTGGTTTTAACAGATGAATAATTGATGTCTGCTGCTATGTGTTTTCACAGAAAATTGTATTCTGCGAAAAAATATTTTGGATGAATATTAGTATTTCCTGTTTCTGAGAGTATTCTATGACCAAAATGAAATTTCCTCAATTTACAAAAAGAGACGGATGACAAAAAACTTATCATCCGCCTTGCTTTGTAAAGTTATTTATCTGTGCTCCCTGTATTCCGGCGATTTTTCCATGTTCTGGAGAGAATTGCCGATATTTCCCTGCATGGTGATGGAGATTAATCCGGCCATCTCGCGCGGAGTTTCTTTCATACCCCGCTTCACCCAGTCAAGCATGACTCCCACAAAACTGTATTTGTAGAAATCAGCAATAAATTTTTTCTGCTCTGCGGAGACTTTCATATTGACGCTTTTTTCTTCTACTACGCCCTCAATCAACTGATAGATCAGACTGTACAGATAGTTTTCCATCCGTTCTCTGCTGACGGAGCGGTAGACATTGAGGATAAATGGCTTGTTTTCAAGAACAGCTTCAAAAATCTGGAGCAGTCCGTCCTGCCATGTATCGTATGTCTTTTTCCCCTGTAAAGCCCGGGTAGCATCCTCGATACAGGCCCATTCCACCAGATCGTAAATATCCTTAAAATGATAATAGAAAGCCATTCGGCTGATGCCGCAGTCGCTGGTCAGATCACTGATGGTGATCTTATCCAGCGGTTTATGAAGCAGAAATTTTTTCAGAGATTCCTCCAGCGCATTTTTTGTAAGGTTATTCATGATAATCTGCACCTCCCGCACATGGTTTAAGTTGGTTCAGGAATGCCTCTGCAATCATGCCGGAGGCTAAATCAGATGAGAGCCATCTCACATCGGATCTATTTTAGCAAACGGGGAGGGGGTGTGCAAGGAATTTATTCGGCGGTCAGATCGCAGCCGTCCATCAGATAGATCCCGTTCAGCACATCCTGGCAGGTATCATACATTTTTTTCCATTCATCGGAGGCGTCCTCAGAGTACTGGCTGATCGTGACAAGCAGGTCATAGGTGCTGCCGTCGGGAGTGTGGATCAGACCCAGGCGGCTTTGCCATACGCTGTCAGGGATCCAGTTATTGTCATGGTATCTGGCCTCCAGAGTCAGAACCGGGATTTCGTTGTTGTAATAGATTAGCTGATATCCGCCCAATTCAGTGGAAATGATCTCGTAATGACAAAGATATTTCCAGAGTTCCGGAGTCAGGACTTGGAAATAATCGGTCTGCGCCATATCGATGCGTTCGGCATAAATAAGCTGTGCAGAGGAAAAAAGTTCGTTACATATTGATTTGTCTGTTTCTTCGTATGTATCATTGGCAGTAAGGATAAACAGGCCAAATAGATAATCGTCAGTGTGGCATACCAGTGCATCGATTATTGTCGGCTCTTCATTTATGGAACTTTGATAATGAAATCGGGAAGCGGGATAGGAGGAGACAGTGAGCGTTTCCTCAGAGTCGGCTGCCTGATCAGCAGGGTAATATTCGGCCAGAAAGTCGAGAGACGTCAGGTCGGCGAAAGCATCTGTCCGGGGTTGTTTAATCAGTACGGCCGTGCTCCTGCCATTGCGCAGCGTGTACATCCGACTGTATCCACCCAGTCCATCGGGCAGGGATCCGGTGATGATATCATCAGCCTGAAAATCTGCGGTCAGATAGAGTTCACCGCTGTATTCCGGAACGGCAGAGTTATGTGCGCCGGAGGAAAGGCTGCTGTCCGTGTCAGAGGAGGTGCTGCCTTCGGAGGAGAAATTCTGGTTTGAGGAATCCTGGCTCAGGGATGAGTCAGAAGAATCAGTGGAGGCGGAACTGCCGGATTTTTCACACAGCTGGCCGTAATCATCAATATAATAATCGTCCCTAGAACCGATGTAAGTAATCTGATCTCCGTTTTCAAACCATACGCTTCCGTCCTCATAATAATAATGAGGTTCGAAATAGCCGTCCGGCGGATTCCATCCGGCATCGTTGGCTTCCATCAGCATTCCGCTGTCAGGATCGGGAGAATAATTGCCTTCGCCGATGTAGATATCTTCCGTACCATCGCGGTACCAGTATTCATTGTTCTCGTCCTGCCAGATATAATGGCCTTCATCAGAAGGTGGATCCGATGCCAGGGCAGGGATGGTTCCCAGAAAAAGAGAGAACATGACTGTAACAATCCTATAAGTTTTCTTCATAAGAGATCCTCCTGTCTTAGAGTGTGTTTGAAAAAGTTTTTTTGTTTCACAGGAAATTGCGTCCTGTGAAATAAAAGCCTCCGGCAAGATGCGCAGCTCGCAGAAAAGAAGCCTGCTCGCGCGCGGAACAAAAGCTGTGCTGCCAAAATTGTAGCCCGCGAGGTGTGCGAAGCACACTTTTGTTTTCTTTCACAGGAAATTGCGTCCTGTGAAAGAAAAAGCCTCCGGCAAGATGCGCAGCTCGCAGAGAAGAAGCCTGCTCGCGCGCGGAACAAAAGCTGTGCTGCCAAAGCAGTAGCCCGCGGGGTGTGCGAAGCACACTTTTGTTCTAAGAGGGGGAGGCAAGCGGATATTCGCAATCGGCTTTGCTGCTTGCTACGGTTAAATTCATTGTAGCAGAAGGAGCTTTTGTTTCTTAAATGTGAAGAAAAACAAACATTTAAAAAAACACAGCAAGAATTTTTCGCCCTATACAGATGGAGAGAGACAAATCAATATCAGTGGCGGAAGTCAATTCCCTATCCGATGTAGCGCCCGACCGAAACAGAGTGTAGATACAGAGATGCGGAGAAGAAAAAGGTTATGCAGATACATGACGCGCATCTGGCAGCAGGAATGCCCAGACATTCTTGAGCTGCCTGACAGAAGCCTGTCATTACCGGCAGGTGAAAAGATAGCCTTTTCCATAGACGGAGACAATGTCGTACTCATCTGTAGAATCTGCGCCGATTTTGGAGCGCAGGTTGAAAATATGACGGCGAACGGTGCCGGTATCAATCCCGGTAAAGCTGCCCCAGACAGACTGGTATAATTCCTGAGCGGAATGTATTTTTTCCCGATTTTCCATCAGGATCCGCAGAAGGGAAAATTCCGTCCGAGTGAGTCCGATATCCGTGCCGTTACGATACGCATGACCGTCCGACAGATCCAGGATAATGCTGCCTGCACAGATCTGACGTGAAGCGTGAAGGTGTTCTTCCAGCTGACAGGAGCGTTTTAACAGCATCTCGATGACGGCTAGAAATTCATCAAAATTGCAGGGCTTGGTAAGATAGTAATCGCCGCCCTGGCGGAGACCTTCGACCCGATCCTGGACATCGACTTTGCCGGATAGAAAGAGGATGGGATGAAGGCTCTTTTGTCGGAACTGACGGCAGATATTCAGACCGTCTCCGTCCGGCAGCATGATATCCAAGATCAGCAGATCAGGTTGTTGTTTTTCCAGCTGCTGGAATGCTTCCGCAGCGCTTGCGGCGGCCATTACCTGATAGCCTCTGCGCTGCAGCAGTCTGCAGTTGGCTTCGAGGATCATTATTTCGTCTTCAACGATCAGTATGGTTGCTTTTTTCTGTTCCATCTTTTTCCTCCTGAGGAAGTGAAAAATATACGCGGGTTCCCTGGCATGGCTGGCTGGTGATCCAGATTTTGCCTTTGTGGGCGGTAATGATCTGGTGACAGACATAGAGACCTATACCGTGCCGCCAGTAATTTTTATCGGCAGAGACATATCCCTTCAGTACACGCTGCCGCAGAGCATCGGACATACCGACACCGGTATCTGCAACGCAGACGGTCTGCCAGCCGGAAGAGCCGGTGAGTGAGAGTGTAATAGTCCCATTCTGTGTGTAGCGCTCTGCATTGGAGATCAGGTTGCTGATGACCTGGCGGAGACGCTCCGGGTCTGCCAGGATGGGGGGAAGGTCGTCAGCGGCACAGAGAAGCATACGGTTGTTTCGTGTACCGGGGCGGCTTTCATATTCTTTTTGTATCTTTTGCAGAAGTGTGTTCAGATCAGTGGGGACAGGAGAGAGCGACAGTCGTCCCTGCTCAATGGAAACCGTATCCATCAGATCCAGAACAATGCGGTCAATGCGCAGAACAGATTCCTGGATTGTATGAAGATTAGCCTGCATCTGTGTAAAATCCAAGGGGGTCTCTTCCAGAAGCTCTGAGGTATCCCGGGCATGGAGAGAGATCACATTTAGGGGATTTTTAAGCTCGTGGGCAACTGTGGTGAGAAAGGTGGATTTGGCGCTGTCATATTGTTGCAGGCGCAGATTCTGCTCTTGCAGAAGGAGTTGTTGTCTGCGGTATTCACGCAGATGCAGGGAGAGAACCAGCCCGCAGATTACACCAACTGCAAGGAAAGCGGACAGGATGTCAGTGAGCCGTTCTGCCTCAGATGAAAAGTCCGTCACTGTATCCGGGTGGAAAAAGGCAAACAGGCAGAGCCCAAGATAAAAGAGAAGTTCTGCCAGCGAGATAACCATAGCCGGGCGATTTTCCAGCATCAGTACCGTAAAAATAATGGCAAATATAAAGAACAGAGACATCCCTCCGCGGTATCCTCCGCTGGTAAAAAACATAACGGGAAAAAAGAAAAAAAAGATCAGAAGGATCGTGATAATATAGCATAGCTGATAGCGGCCGCTTTTGCAGGAATAAAAGAAAAGTCCGCCTGATACCAGCATCAGCACAAGATTGATTAGAAAATTGGGCCAGGATCCAGTGAATGCGCTAAAAACTGCCATAAGAAAACTGACAGCTGTGCCGCCCAGAGCCAGGATATTGAACAGCCGGACTCTGAAATCCAGATCGCGGTTAAAAAGTGAGTGAAAAGACGAGCGGATTTTCCGGTGCATCCCACATTCCCCCTTCCCGATTATATCAGATGCGAGGTGAGTTCTACTTCGCAGCAAGAATACAGGGACATTTTTGAGTCTGTCATAGAAAATGTCAGTGAATCTGACTGTAACGGAAGCCTGCAATCACAATTATTGTAACACATTTCCATGTCGCGGGATACTGTGTTTTATGAAATTCTGTTGTAAAGCATATGAAAGAAAAATACATAGAGGGAAGCAATGCAAAATGCACATGGGGAGTCAAGAACGGAAAGGAGCTGCAAAGAATCACACCAGCATTTTCTGTTCAGCAGGAAGTCTGACTTGTTGAAGGAATGAAAGAACTTATGTCTGTTTATTGTGTGATAGGTAAGATTCCGGCTGTTCGGAATATCTCAAACAAAATAATAGTTTTGGAGAAACTTGGCTGATATTAAGGAGCGGCAGAAGTAACAAAAGTGGCAGCACAGAATCAGACAGAAAATGGAACTGCCACAGAAGCAACAGGAACAGACATCAGCAGTTGGGTATCTTATGAGAATGGAGAGGTGAATTTTACTCTGAAAGATATAGCAGCCTACAGAACAAAAGGAGCCAGCAAAGCAACACCAGGTTTTGATGTGATGGATTATGGACAGGAAACCTATGAATTTGGTTCTTCGACACAGGATGCGAGACACTTTGACAAGTATGTGTTGAAGGTACTGCAGGAAAATGCGGAAACTTTAAGTGAACTGTTTAACTCTGAAGAAAAATAACAGTAATATTCTTATTATTGCTTATTAAAGGCGGTCTGCTTTATAAACAAGCCAAGTCAGGTCAATAAGATATCAATGAGGTCTTCCGTTAATCGGTCAATGGGTATATACTCGCATTAACCGAATTGGTAGAAAGGGGACGGAAAATGATAG
>CAKRNX010000068.1 GCA_934371475.1 uncultured Lachnospiraceae bacterium | reverse complement strand
ATCATAAACCATATCGGAATGAAAGTCATTTACAACTTCATCGGCACCCTTCAGAAAATGATAGGAATCCTGAAATTTCCCAAGGTAGATCGTCACCTCTATATCCGGAAAATATTTCCGGATATAGAGACCAAGACCGAGGCAGGAACCGACGCAGTCCCCGTCCGGCCGGATATGACCCGCAATACCAACAGTTTTTGCTCCCTGCAATTCTTCTGTCAAATTAATCATCTGCAGCATCCCCTTCTTCATCCTCTCTGTCATCAATGTCTTTTACCACATCATCAATCAGTTTTGACATATTAATTCCATAGGCAATCGACTGATCCAGGACAAAGCGAATCTCCGGCGTGTTACGCAGATTGACAGTTCTGGCAAGCTCGCGGCGGATATATCCTTCCGCACTGCGCAGCCCTGTCAGCGTATTTTTCTGGGCATCTTCGTCGCCCAGCACACTGATATAGGCCTTGCAGGTTTTCAGATCCGGCGCTACCTCTACTGCCGTTACGGATGTCATAGGGTGAATCCGGGGATCCTTGATCTCATTGTGGATGATCATGGACAACTCCTTCATCACCTCTCCGTTAATCCGTGTATTTTTAATACTGTTTTTTCTCATATATCACCATCGCCTCTCCGCGGTCTACCTGGGAACCTCTACCATGGTGTAGGCTTCAATCTGGTCGCCTTCCTTTACGTCATTGAATTTTTCAAAGACAAGACCGCATTCATAACCTGATTTTACTTCTTTTACATCATCCTTGAAACGTTTCAGAGAAGCAAGATTTCCATCAAAAATCTGTACTCCGTCACGCAGAATACGCGCTGAACATCCTCTCTGGAAAATACCGTCGAGTACGTAGGAACCTGCAATCGTACCGATACCGGACGCTTTGAAAGTCTGACGCACTTCCGCATGACCAATGATCTTCTCTTCATATACCGGATCCAGCATACCCTTCATGGCTGCCTCTACATCCGCAATTGCATCATAAATGACGCGGTACAGACGGACATCTACTCCCTCGCGTTCAGCCGTAGCTTTTGCCATAGCATCCGGGCGCACATTAAATCCGATAATAATCGCATTGGATGCGGAAGCCAGAATGACATCGGATTCGTTGATGGCTCCTACGCCGCCGTGGATAATCTTGACAACAACTTCCTCGTTGGAAAGTTTCAACAGGCTCTGTTTTACCGCCTCCACGGATCCCTGCACATCTGCCTTGACAATCAGATTCAGCTCTTTGAGGTTGCCCGCTTTAATCTGAGAGAACAGGTCATCCAGAGACATCTTGGACTTGGTCTCCTCAAGCAACTTCTCTCTTCCCTCACTGATAAAGGTCTCGGCAAAGCTTCTCGCTTCCTTTTCTGTCTCCGGAGCAATAAAGATCTCACCTGCGCCCGGTACATCGGAGAAACCGAGGATCTCTACCGGTGTGGACGGAGTTGCTTCCTTCACGCGGCGTCCCTTATCATCCATCATCGCACGTACTTTTCCGTAACACGGACCTGCGCAGATCGGATCTCCCACATGCAGAGTACCTTTCTGTACCAGAACCGTAGCTACCGGACCTCTGCCCTTGTCAAGCTGTGCCTCAATCACCAGACCTCTTGCTCTTCTCTTCGGATTAGCCTTCAGTTCCAGTACTTCTGCAGTCAGCAGTACCATCTCCAGCAACGTGTCGATCCCTTCGTGGGTATGTGCGGATACCGGAACAAAAATCGTGCTTCCGCCCCAGTCCTCGGGGATCAGCCCATACTCTGTCATTTCCTGTTTTACGCGCTCTACATTTGCGCTGGGTTTATCAATCTTGTTGACAGCGACAATAATTTCAATACCGGCCGCCTTGGCATGGTTGATTGCCTCTACCGTCTGCGGCATAACACCATCATCTGCAGCTACCACCAGAATTGCGATATCTGTAGAGTTTGCGCCTCTCATACGCATTGCTGTAAATGCCTCATGTCCCGGTGTATCCAGAAATGTGATCTTCTGACCATTGCAGGTTACAACCGAAGCACCGATATGCTGTGTAATACCGCCAGCCTCACGGTCAATCACATGGGTATTGCGGATTGCATCCAGCAGAGAAGTCTTACCATGGTCAACGTGTCCCATGACACATACAACAGGCGGACGGGATACCATGGTATCTTCCGGATCATCGTCTTCCTTCAGAAGTTCCTCCAATACGTCAACTTTTTCTTCTTTCTCACAGATGCAGTTAAACTCCAGCGCAATCTCTTCTGCAGTGTCAAAATCAATTTCCTGATTGACAGTAACCATGGTTCCCTGAAGAAACAATTTCTTGACAATGACTGCAGGCTGGATTTTCATTTTGTCAGCGAGTTCTTTGATTGTCAGCGTCTCAGGAATGATAATATTTTTAATTGTCTCTTCTTCTTTTTCTACAGGCTTGGGAGCCGGTTTTACAGCCTTTGTCTGCGGCTTGTTCTTTCCGCCGTTCTTGGTGTTCTGGTGGCTGCTGCGCTCCATTCTGTCAAGTTTGTCGCCTCTCTCCGGTTTCTCATTTCTGCGGTCGTTACGGCTTCCGCGTTCATTCTTTACACGGCCCTCTTTCTCCAGCGGTTTCGTTTCCAGCGGAGTCTTGGGGATACTGGTCATTCTTCCTCCCTGACCTCTGCCCTGACCATTTCTATCGCCTGAGTTCCAGTCCTTATCCTGGCTGCGGTCGTTTCTCTGACCCTGATATCTGCTGTCCGGACGGTTTCCGGTCGGTCTGCCGCCGTCTCTGGAACCGAAACCGCGCTGTCCGCCGTTCTGACCGCGTCCGTTCTGGTAACGATCAGAAGACTGACCGTTCTGACCGCGGTCATTTTTCTGACCCTGATAGCGGTTCTGACCGTTTCTGTCGCCGCCCTGGGATCTGTTCTGACTGCGGTCAGAATTGCCCTGATATCTGGGTGCTGCAGAACGATTGCGGTCCTGTGTTCCTCTGGAAGCAGTATTTCCCTGTGTCCTTGCCGCATCTGCAGCAGGTCTTGCGGCTGTGGTATTCTCCGCAGCCGGTTTTACAGCGGCAGTGCTGGCCTTTGGAGCCTCAGTTGATGCGGGTTTTGCTGTTTCAACTGCCGGTTTGGAAGTTACAGCTGCCGGCTGCTGAGAAGCGGCCGGTCTGCCATTCTGTCCAGCGGGGCGCGTACCCTGCGCTTTGCCGCCTGCCGGACGCGCATTACTGCCGGGTCTCTGTCCCGGGCGTACCATGCCGGTCTTGCTGTTCTGCGGACGGAATACCTGAATAATATTCTTCTTTTTGGGCTTTGGTTCTGCCCCGGTATTGCCGTTCCCTGCGTTTACTGTATTTTCTTCTGTTTTCTTTTCATTCATATTTTCCGGTTCTTTTGTCATAGTCTTCTTCACAAATTTCCTTCTGATTTTTTCACAATTATCGTCGTCTATTGTACTCACATGGCTGGCCGCGGGAGCTCCAAGCTCTTCCAGGGCGGCCATAATCTCGCGGTTTTCCCGGCCAAGCTCCCTGGCCAGCTCCTGCACTCTCATTTTCCCCATACTCAAGACCTCCGATCGTTTCAAGTTTCAAGCTGTTTTATCAAAGCTGCTGCAAATCCGGGATCATTCACCGCCAGGGACGCCCGAAACTCACGTCCGATGCATTTTCCGAGTTCTTCTTTCCCGCCGAAAACGTGGAACGGAACCTGGTAATATTCGCACATATTCCGGAATTTTTTCCGGGTATTTTCTGACGCTTCACCGGATACAATAACCAGACAGGCGGCACCTGTTTTTACGGAAGTCTCAGTTGAAAACTCCCCGCTGGCGATCTTTCCCGCCTTCTGGGCAAGCCCCAGCAGCGAAAAAATTTTATTTCCCTTCAATCGCATCAATCTCCTTTTTCAGATCCTCATATACTTCCGGAGTAACGGCAATTTTCAGCGCTCTCTCCAGTCCTTTTGACTTTACCGCTTTCTCGAAGCAGTCCGCGGAGTAACACAGATATGCGCCTCTCCCGTTTTTGCGTCCGGTTGTATCAAGCACAACGCTGCCGTCCTCCGTTCTCAGGATCCGCAGCATTTCTTTTTTACTTTTCATTTCCTGGCATCCCACACATTTTCGCTGCGGGATCTTTTTTACCTGCCCCATAGACTACTCCTGCACGCTATCGGCAGATGCGTCATTTCCCTGATATGCCGCATCTGCACCCGGCTGTTCCTCATCCGGAATGCCACCGCTCTCTTCCTCAAACTCTGCCTCATCATAATAAGTCTCGTCGTCAGCATCCTCATCCTGATAGTAATCGCTCTCATATTCGAGCAGATCGCCAGACTCACGCGCCTGAGTCTCACTTTTAATGTCGATCTTGAATCCGGTAAGACGAGCTGCCAGGCGGGCATTCTGTCCCTCCTTACCGATAGCCAGAGAGAGCTGGTAATCGGGAACAACTACCTTGGCTGTCTTTTCATCATCATCTGCCATTACGTAGATAACCTTGGCAGGACTCAGCGCATTCTCAATCAGCAGCGCCGGGTTTTCATCCCAGTTAATAATATCAATCTTCTCACCGCCAAGCTCCGCAACAACAGCATTGACTCTGGCTCCGTTCATACCTACGCAGGCTCCTACCGGATCCACGTTGGGATCATTGGAATAAACTGCCATCTTGCTTCTGCTTCCGGCTTCTCTGGCGATACTCTTAATCTCCACAATGCCGTCTTTTACCTCGGCAACCTCATTCTCAAACAGACGCTTTACCAGTTCCGGATGGGTTCTGGATACCAGCACTCTCGGGCCTTTCGGGGTATCCTTCACTTCCATCACATATACTTTAATACGCTGTGTAGGATAGAATGTCTCGCCCTTAATCATCTCATTTTCATTGAGCATGGCATCAACCTTGCCCAGATTAATACTTACATTTTTGCCAACGTAACGCTGCACAATACCTGTGACAACGTCCTTTTCTTTCTCATAGTACTGATTATACAGTGATTTGCGCTCTTCCTCACGGATTTTCTGCAGAATGACATTCTTGGCATTCTGGGTCGCAATACGTCCGAACTCTTTAGAACGGATGTCAACGCGGACCACATCGCCCAGATCATAACGCGGATTTTTCATGCGGGCATCTGCCAGACTGATTTCAGTCAGCTCATCTTCTACCTTTTCTACTACAGTCTTCTCGGCATAAATCTCGAATTCACAGGTCTCAGGGTCAATGTTTACCACTACATTGTTCAGCTCATTTTTGTTGTAATGGTTCTTACATGCCTGCAGCAGAGACTGACGGATTGCTTCCAACAGAGTCTCCTTGCTGATGTTTTTCTCCTTTTCAAGAATATTCAATGCCTCGAATAATTCGTTATTCATTTTCCAATTTCCTCCTTAAAAATCCAGCGCAAGACGGACAAGGGCAATATTATCTCTTGCAAATTCCATAATTTCGTTATCTTCCAGTTCCACGACCAGTTTCTCCTTGTCATAATCCCTGAGAATACCGGTAAATTCCTTTTCATGTTCAATAGCCCGGAATGTGCGGATTTCCACCTCTTCTCCAATGCTTCTGGCAAAATCCTTATCTTTTTTCAGAGGTCTTCCAAGCCCCGGAGAGCTGACTTCGAGAATATAGGCATCCTCAATAAAGTCTTCCTGATCCAGCAGATCGCTCAGACGGCGGCTTACCGCTTCGCAGTCGTCCACCGTGATTCCTCCCGGCTTGTCAATGTAAGCCCTCAGATACCAGCTGCTTCCCTCTTTCACATATTCTACATCCACAAGTTCAAACTGATGCTCCTGGATGATCGGAAGCAGAAGCGCTTCTGTTTTCTGTTCATATGTTTCCCTCTTACTCATTCACATTCCTCCATTTCCGGGCTGTTGTTCCGTCAGAGACTGTTTCTGCCGGAACTTTTGTGTAACACGAAAGAAGAACGGGTCATCCACCCGTTCTTCCATCAGCAACATATTAATCATTTTGTATTTTATCACTATTCCATTCAAAAAGCAAGCAAAAATCCGGAATTTCCGGGAAAATCCTAAACATTGCAGCTGTTCAGATCCAGACACCCTATTTCACAGGAAATTGCGTCCTGCAAAATAAAAACATCCGGCCGGACGGAAGCGCAGCATTTGTCATCCTCTCGGCTTTGTCCCTTTGGAATCTCTGGTTGAAATTTTCAGCCGGTTCAGGCTTACCGTCCGATCATGAATCTCAATCTCTGTCGGATCGCCAAGTCCCAGAAAGTACACGTCAGATATGTAATCCCCGGCTGAGAGCCGGATCCCCCGCACGCCCTGGGCCGCCTTCTTCTGAATCGGCACTTCTGACAGCGGGAAGCGAAGCAGGAATCCGTTCTTTGTCTGCAACACAATCTGTGTATCGTCCTCTGTCCTGCGCACCGTGCTGACTCTGTCATCTTCTCCCAGTTTCGTAGCTGCAATTGTACGCTTGGCTACGTCAAATTCTTTTCCTGAAACCCGTTTGATATTGCCCTGTCTTGTGACAAATGTCAGGCTGCTGTCCGCAATGTCCGCCAGAGAAAGCACTGTGACAAAACTTTCCTCGCTGCTGTTGTAGTTGCAGAGATTATCAATTGGCGTTCCCTTGTCCCGAAACCTGCCAAAGGGCACATCCATTACCTTCAACAGATGCTGTTTGCCGGTATCTGTAAACACACAGAGTTTACCGGTATTCATACAGTGAAGCACAACCCTGTTTTCACTGTCGGCCGCCTCTTTGTTCCGTTCATATACTGACTCATCGACAGTTCTGGCATAACCGAAACGGTCCATCAGGAATACGACCGGAAGTTCTTCCGCTTTTTTCTCTTCCAGTACCACTTCCGCTGCATTTTCCACAGAAGTTTTTCTCGGACTGCCAAATTCTTTTTTATACTCTTTCAGTTCACTGATGATGACCTTTGCCATAGAAGAATAATGGCTTAAAATATCCTGATAGCGGTCGATGTTGGCGAGTGTCTGGCGGTGTTCTTCCATCAGCGCGTCAATCTCCAAGCCGATCAGCTTATACAGACGCATCTCCAGAATCGCTGTGGCCTGTACCTCTGTAAATTTCAGTGCCGCCGCCTGTTTTTTCGATTTTGCTGTTTTAAATGCAATGCCGTCTGTTACTCCGTTTATGAGACAGTCCTTCACCTGCTTCTGGTTTTTGCTGCCCCGCAGGATCTCAATAATCAGGTCAATCACATCACATGCTCGGATCAGACCCTCCTGCACTTCTTTTTTGTGAAGTTCTTTCCCGAGCAGGTTCTGATATTTTCTTGTGGCAATGTCAAACTGAAACTCGATATGATGCTCCAGAATACCGCGCAGACTCAGAGTTTCCGGCTTGCCGTCAGCAACCGCCAGCATATTAACTCCAAAGGTATCTTCCAGCCGCGTCTTTTTATACAGAAGATTTTTCAGATATTCTGGATCTGCTCCCTTGCGCAGCTCCAGTACAATCCGGATCCCTTCTTTGGAGGACTGATTGGAAATATCCACAATATCCGTCGTTTTCTTTGTCTCCGCGAGAGAAGCGACATCATTTAAAAATTTACCGATATTGGCTCCCAACATCGTATAGGGAATTTCTGTAATCACAAGGCGTTCCCGACCGCCCTTAACTGTTTCCGTCTCAACCCGCCCGCGGATTTTGATCTTTCCTGTTCCGGTACGGTAGATCTCTTTCAGCTCATCTTTATTGACGACAATTCCTCCTGTGGGGAAATCAGGTCCCTGAATATATTCCAGCAGCTCCTCGTCTGAGATCTGGTTATTCTGGATCAGCGCAATCACCGCATCAATCACTTCTCCCAGATTGTGAGGCGGAATGCTCGTCACCATGCCGACCGCGATCCCCTCCGATCCGTTAATCAGAAGATTGGGGATCCTGGCAGGCAGCACTTCCGGTTCTTTTTCCGTCTCATCAAAATTGGGGAGGAAGTTTACCACGTCCTTGTCCATATCCCCCAGGAAGGCTTCCTGCGTAATCTTCTGCAGTCTGGCCTCCGTATAACGCATGGCGGCGGCACCGTCTCCCTCGATTGATCCAAAGTTGCCGTGGCCGTCCACCAGCGGCACTCCCATCTTAAAATCCTGAGCCAGCACTACCAGCGATCCATAAATGGAGCTGTCGCCGTGAGGATGATATTTACCCATCGTATCGCCCACGATCCTGGCGCTCTTACGATATGGCCTGTCATAGCGAATACCCAGCTCATACATATCGTAAAGTGTCCGCCGCTGTACCGGCTTCAGTCCGTCTCTCACATCCGGAAGCGCGCGGGACACAATGACACTCATGGCATAGTCGATATATGATTTCTGCATGATATCAGAATACTCGGTCCTGATAATCTGTCCTTCCATTTCATCTCTCCTTTATCTTATATATCCAGCAGCGCATCCTGGGCGTGCTCATAGATAAATGCCTTTCTGGGCGGAACATCGTTGCCCATCAGCATCTCTGTCACATCGGACGCCATGCGGGCATCTTCAATCTCCACAATCTTCAGCGTGCGTGTCTCAGGATTCAGGGTGGTCTCCCAGAGCTGCTCCGCATCCATCTCTCCCAGACCTTTGTAACGCTGCAGAGTAAAGGGCGCTTTGTGACGTTTACGGTAGCGCTCCAGCGCAGCATCGTCATACAGATATTCCTCCTGCCCCCTCGATGGAATCGCCTTATAGAGAGGCGGCATGGCGATATAGACATGTCCCTCATAGATCAGCTCCGGCATAAAACGGTAAAACAGCGTCAGCAGCAGTGTGCAGATATGCGCGCCGTCCACATCCGCATCTGCCATGATAATAATTTTATCGTAGCGCAGCTTCGTGATATCGAAGTCATTGCCATAACCTTCGGAGAAACCGCAGCCGAACGAATTAATCATCGTCTTGATCTCCGCATTTGCGAGCACTTTGTCAATACTGGCTTTCTCTACATTCAGGATCTTTCCGCGGATCGGAAGGATCGCCTGATAGTTCCGGTTTCTCGCCGTCTTGGCAGAACCGCCGGCAGAGTCTCCCTCAACGATGAAAATCTCACATTTGGAAGCGTCACGGCTCTCACAGTTTGCCAGCTTTCCGTTGCTGTCAAAGGAATATTTCTGCTTTGTCAGAAGATTGGTCTTTGCCCTCTCTTCTGTCTTGCGGATCTTGGCTGCCTTTTCCGCACAGCTTAATACAGCCTTGAGTGTGTCCAGATTTTTATCAAAATACAGTACCACTTCTTCACCGGTTACTTTTCCCACAGCCTTCGCTGCATCCTGGTTGTCCAGCTTTGTCTTTGTCTGCCCCTCAAAACTGGGATCCGGATGGCGCACAGAAATCACCGCCGTCATACCATTGCGGATATCCGCTCCGGTAAAATTGGGATCCTTTTCTTTGAGGATCCCAAGCTCCCTAGCATAGGTATTCATCACCGTTGTAAATGTAGATTTGAAACCGGTCAGATGGGTGCCTCCCTCCGCATTGTAAATATTGTTGCAAAATCCCAGCACATTTTCATGAAATTCATTCACATACTGAAAAGCACATTCTACAGTGATCCCCTCAGACTCGCCTTTAAAATAGATCGGATCACAGACCGTTTCTTTATTTTTGTTCATATCTTTAATATATCCCAGGATCCCCTCCGATTCATGGAACTCCGCTTTTTCTTCCCGGCCGTCTCTACGGTCCTCGAAGAGGATCGTCAGCTGCGGATTCAGATATGCCGTTTCATGAAGCCGGCTTTTGATCTCTGTAGAAGAAAAACGAGTCACTTCAAAAATCTCCGGATCCGGCAGAAAACTGATCTTTGTTCCGGTTTTCCGGGTTCGCCCGGTAACCGGAAGCAGTCCCTGCTCCAGCTCAATTACAGGATTGCCTCTCTCATAACGATCGTGATAGATCTGACCATCACGGGATACCTGAACATCCAGCCAGGCAGACAGCGCATTTACAACAGAGGAGCCTACTCCATGAAGACCGCCGCTGGTTTTGTAGACAGAACTGTCAAATTTGCCGCCCGCATGCAGTGTTGTAAATACCAGACGTTCCGCAGACATTCCTTTTTCGTGCATCCCTACCGGAATTCCGCGGCCATTATCTTCGACAGTTGCCGACCCGTCCTTCTCCAGGCAGACAGAAATCTGGGTGCAGAATCCCGCCAGATGTTCATCCACGGAATTATCCACGATTTCATAGACCAGATGATTCAGTCCCTTTCTGGATGTACTTCCAATGTACATACCCGGTCTTTTTCGCACAGCCTCCAGTCCTTCCAGAACCGTAATGCTGCTTGCGTCATATATGTTACTTTTTGCCATTCAGATAACCTCAACCTTTCTGCGGTAATACAAAAATCAGATTTTTTCCGCTACCTCTCCTCTTTTTTTATAGATGGAATGGGCCGGTACTACTTCACGCACAGAAGAAAGAGGATAAATATTCGTGTGCGGGCCGACAACAGTTCCCGGATTCAGTACGGAACCGCATCCCACTTCTACTTCATCGCCCAGCATCGCACCGAATTTTTTCAGACCTGTCTCATACCTGGTTTCACCGTCCTTTACGATTACCAGTTTTTTGTCCGATTTTACATTGGATGTAATGGAGCCTGCTCCCATGTGCGCTTTATATCCCAGAATAGAATCTCCTACATAGTTATAATGAGGCACCTGAACTTTGTTAAACAGAATCACATTTTTCAGCTCAGTCGAGTTGCCTACCACCGCTCCTTCTCCTACAATCGCGTTGCCGCGGATAAATGCACAGTGGCGCACTTCCGCATTTTTTCCGATGATAGCCGGTCCGTGAATATAGGCAGACGGAAATACGTTTGCGCTTTTGGCTACCCATATGTCTTCTCCGCGTTTCTCATACTCATCTTCACTGAGAGTAGCGCCAAGCTCCAGAATAAATGCTCCGATTTTTGGCAGCAGCTCCCAAGGATACACAGCTCCCTCGAACAATGGTTTTGCAATCGTTTCATCAAGATTATACAGATTTTCAATTCTGCATGTCTCCATAATCATTACCTCCTGGTCTTTACAGAGCCCGCTTTCTCGGCGGTGCCTGCTTGTTTTTGCAATCTCGAATTTGTTATGTTTTTTCTATAGTATGCAGCGTCTGCGTCAAAATACTGACGCAGCGCCTGCTGATTGTTCAGATTCAATACGCCGTCTGTACGTGATATAAC
>CAKRNX010000067.1 GCA_934371475.1 uncultured Lachnospiraceae bacterium | reverse complement strand
ATCCCCTGACAACAAATCTGGTAGTGGCAGATTTGTCACGCACGGAAAAAACGATCTGTCTTGCTGTATCGCCGTCGCTGAAAGAACTGGGGATTTCGGGCCGGGCACGTCTGTTCGAGGTGGTTCAGAGAGTAAAAGAGGCAAACTGCAGAAGGCGCTGCATGGTACCGGGAGGAAAACTGACGGGCGCTTCGGTTTTCCGGAATGAGCTGACACTTCATCCTGAGCTGGCGGTGGACTATATTGTAGCGCCGCCAAGGATGGGCCATTATATCAAACACAGTACGGAGATCTATCAGATTTATCTGAAGTATCTGGCTCCGGAAGATGTTCATGTATATTCGATCGATGAAGTTTTTCTGGATGTCACACAGTATCTGGAGACGTATGGGATGACAGCCAGAGAGCTGACCATGACAATAATCCGCGATGTGCTGGAACAGACGGGGATTACGGCTACCGCCGGAATCGGGAGTAATCTCTACCTGTGTAAAATAGCCATGGATATTGTAGCAAAGCATGTGGAGGCGGATGCAGACGGTGTGCGGATTGCGCAGCTGGACGAGATGACGTACCGGGATCTGCTCTGGGATCACAGACCGCTGACAGATTTCTGGCGGATCGGAAAGGGATATGCCAGAAGGCTGGAAGCGCAGGGGATTTATACGATGGGGGATATTGCCCGGTGTTCGATAGGAAAAGCGGAAGAGTTTTATAATGAAGAACTGCTTTATCAGATGTTTGGGGTGAATGCGGAGCTGCTGATTGATCATGCCTGGGGATGGGAACCGTGTACATTGTCAGAAATCAGGGCATACCGCCCGGAGAGCAGCAGTTTTACTTCTGGGCAGGTGCTGCAGAGACCGTATACGTTTCAGGAGGCAAGACTTGTCGTGCAGGAAATGGTGGATGCTGCTTCTCTGGATCTGGTGGAAAAACAGCTCATGACAGATCAGCTGGTGCTGACAGTAGGATATGATATTGAGAATCTGTTAAGATCCGAAATACGTCGGAATTACCGGGGACCGGTGGTGATGGATCCTTACGGCAGACAGATACCGAAACATGCACACGGAACAGTTAATCTGAAGCAGATGACGTCATCGTCGAGAATGATGACAGAGGCAGCACGGTCACTGTACGATAAAATTGTCAACAGGGGGCTGCTGATTCGGCGGCTGACGCTTGCTATAAATCATGTGACCGAAGAGGGAGAGGTCCGCAGAAAACAGAAATTTGAGCAGTTGGATCTGTTTACGGATTATGAAGCCAGAGAACGGGAAGAGGAGAAACAGAAGCAGGAACTTGAGAAAGAACGGAAAATGCAGGAGGCGATGATTTCGATCAAAAAGAAATTTGGCAAAAATGCAATTCTAAAGGGAATGAATCTGGAAAAAGGCGCTACAGGAATACTCAGAAATGAACAGATTGGCGGCCATAAAGTGTAATAGCTCAATGCAAAGCAGTTCCATGCTGCGCATCCGGACGGAGTCTCCTGTCATAGGAAAACGCAATTTCCCAAGACAAAAAAAGAAAGGTGAGAAGCCCGATTTATAAGCTTCTCACTCTTCTTTTATTTCAGGAATGCCCTGGATCAGATGGGGGATTGACATACACCGCGGATCCAGAATGGTTTCTCACCACCGGCAGAGGCGGGAGTTACCTTACATCTAATGTACAGATGGCAGGAAACTGAATCTCCCTGACATGTGCGGGATCAGTTTTCTTTGTGTTTGTTTGCTTTAAAGAAAGCAGTTGTTTCTTTTACCACAACGCCGCTGAGTGCGAACAGAGCGATCATGTTCGGAATTGCCATCAGTCCGTTGAAGATATCGGCAATCGTCCATACAGCTTTTACAGTCATGTACGGTCCGATAAATACAGCCAGAATGTAGATCCAGCGGTAAATGATAATGGTCTTTTGACTGCCTTTGGTCAGATATTCCAGGCAGCGCTCGCTGTAATAATCCCATCCGAGGATCGTAGTAAAAGCAAAGAATACCAGGCAGACCATCAAGATAAAGCTTGATACGGTAGCCGGGAACGGCAGTCCGTTCTGGAATGCGTAGGTCGTAACCTGTACACCCTCCAGACCTTCTACTTTCCATGCTCCGGTCAGGACGATGGAAAGACCTGTGAGAGTACAGATGACAATCGTGTCAATGAAAGTACCGCACATGCTGACAAGACCCTGACGCACCGGCTCATTGGTCTGAGCGGCAGCAGCAGCGATGGGAGCGCTTCCCAGACCGGCTTCGTTGGAGAAAATACCGCGGGCCACCCCTTTCTGCATGGCAATAATCATACTGCCGACCACACCGCCGGTGACAGCCTGAGGATTGAAAGCGCCCTCTACAATCTCTGCAAAAGCAGCAGGAACTTCAGTAATGTTCAGAATTACCAGAATAATGCAGAATGCGAAGTAGATCACTGCCATAAAGGGTACAATAATCTGGCTTACGCTGGAAATTCTCTTCAGGCCTCCGATCAGAACCGCAGCTACGCAGAAGGCCAGCAGCAGGGAGGAAATTACCACTGCCCAGGAGTAATCGCCCAGGAAGGGGATGGTAACACAGTTGGTCTTATCAGGATCAAAGAAATTCTGGATAGCGCTGGAGATACCGTTTACCTGGCTGAAAGTACCAATACCAAACAGACCTACACATACGCCGAAGAATGCAAAAATCTTTGCCAGCCATTTCCAGTTTTTTCCCATACCTTTTTCAATGTAATAGAAAGGCCCGCCGAGACTGTGACCATCAGCGGCAACCTGGCGGTATTTAACAGCCAGGAGACCTTCGGAATATTTGGTAGCCATGCCGAAAAAGGCTGCTACAATCATCCAGAACAGAGCTCCGGGACCTCCGGCACAGACTGCTGTTGCCACACCTACGATATTACCGGTACCGATTGTAGCGCTGAGTGCCGTACACAGGGCCGCAAAGCTGGAAATTTCCCCGGTGCCGTTTTCTTCATTTTTAAACATCCATTTCAGCGCCAGGGGCAGACGGCGCATCTGCAGCAGTCCAAGACGGACGGTCAGCAAAATACCGCCGGCAATAATCAGCACCATCAGGGGCACGCCCCACACAATGTCATCTACTTTGACCAGAAACTGAGTCACCATATCCCACATAACATAACTCTCCTATCTTTCCTTAAAAAATTGAAACAGAAATCAGAAATGGGAAGAAATCCCGGGAACAGACAATAACCGGCGGCGAGAATGGCTGAACTCCGAACAGTGAGGATACGTCGGAAAACAGCCGCAGGCGTGCGGCACTTCTGTACATGGAAATGTACATAGAAAAAGAGCCCAATTAGGCTCTCAACACAAAAAGAATGCAAAAAAATATAGCATCCTCTGTCCTTTTGCCTGAGAGATTTCAGACGCTGTGCGCCTGTTGCACCTTCGGCCCCCGCAAACGGGTGTCTCCAGAGATACGATCCATTTACAGTTTTTATCCTGAACTGAGGATGCCTGAGAGTTTTACTCCTTCGGCGGGTCAAAAGACCGCTTTCCTGCAAACTTCACTTCGTAATTGCTGTTTCTGAAACATACTATAGTCTATAATGTGCGCTCCGTCAAGAAGCACTTTACAATTTTTATGACAGCTCTTAAAATAATAATCATTCAGAGGTCAAGAATGCTCTGATATGTGTGATAAAGCAGACATGAGTATTTTCTGAGACAGAAGACCCGGGCAGGGCGCATATGATCCGGCGGATAATGATTTTAACCGAAGCAGGCAGCAAAGCGGATTATGAATATCCGCTTGACTGCAATCCAGATGGAGTGACAGATTGCGAGAATGTGCAAAATGTCGGGATATTCCTGAAATATGTGGAGCAAAACGGTTGAACACGGTTATTTTGTGGAAGTCATCTCACATCTGATATAATGTTTATGGAACATAGGGGGAAAGAAAAATGAACAATTTTCAGTATTATGCACCGACAAAGATAGTATTTGGAAAGGATACTGAGAGTCAGGTGGGCAAGCTGGTAAAAGAACAGGGTGGAACGAAAGTGCTGGTTCATTTTGGCGGCGGCAGCGCTGTGCGGTCGGGGCTGCTGGAACGGGTCTGCCAGTCACTGAAACAGGAAGGAATTGCTTATGTGACATTGGGTGGCGTCAAGCCGAATCCCAGAGTCAGCCTGGCAAGGGAAGGAATTGAGCTGTGCAAAAAGGAAGGTGTAGATTTTCTGCTGGCGGTAGGAGGTGGAAGTGTGATCGATTCCACCAAATGTATCGGATACGGTGTGGCAAATGGCGGGGACGTATGGGATCTTTATGCCGGGAAACGGACCGCTTCCGGCTGTATGCCGCTGGGAGCGGTTCTGACGATTGCGGCAGCAGGCAGTGAGATGAGCAGATCCTGCGTGATGACCAATGAGGACGGATGGATCAAACGGGGATACAGCAGCGACTATGCGAGATGCAGGTTTGCGGTGCTCAACCCCGAGCTGACGTATACATTGCCGGATTATCAGACTGCCTGCGGATGTGTGGACATTCTCATGCACACGATGGAACGGTATTTTACAAAGGCAGAAGATACGATGCTGGTGGATGGCATGGCAGAGGCACTGATGCGCACCGTGATGCATAATGCAAAAATCCTGAAGGAGAAGCCTGATGATTATGATGCCAGAGCGCAGGTGATGTGGGCGGGAAGTTTATCCCACAATGGCCTGCTGGGATGTGGGATGCAGGAAGACTGGGCCAGCCATCAGATGGAACATGAACTGAGCGGAATGTTTGATGTGGCTCACGGAGCGGGACTGGCGGCGGTCTGGGGCAGCTGGGCGCGCTATGTCTATATGGAAAAGCCGGAGCGTTTCGCACAGTATGCCGTGCAGGTGATGAGGCTGCCGATGGACTGCAGCCATCCGGAAAAAACAGCACTGCAGGGCATCGAGGCAACAGAACAGTTCTTCAGAGGTATTAATATGCCGGTTTCTATTCACGAGATGGGTATTGAACTGACAGAAGAACAGATCCGTGAGCTGGCAAGAAAATGCAGCAGAGATGACGGAAGAACGATCGGCGGATTTAAAGTTCTCGACAGAACGGATATGGAGAATATTTACCGGGTCGCAAGATAGCAGCAGGAATATCTGAAAGATCACAGTAACTGTCAGGTAAAAAAATGGCATAAGATTAAAAAATGGCATATGCGGAGTAAAAAAATGTCATCAGAAAGACAATTATCTTGAGCTTACAAGAAGAGCTCCCTCTGATAAAATAACAGCAGAAACAATCCCGGACGGGATAAAAGTGTATTAAGTGCTTGATTTAAGGAGGAAAACAGGATGAAAGCAAAAACGTATGCGGTTTTAATGACAGTAGCAGGGGCAATGGCTATGTTTGGTGCAACAGCCTGGGCAGAAGAGCCGGCGGGTGGAGTCAGTGTTGTGGAGAATGAAAATTCCGTGACAGGATATACCGCAACATTTACATACTACAATGATGATGCCGAAAAAGTAGAATTAAAAGGCGGATTTCAGTTTTATGTGGATGGAGATGAGAATGTCTATGCCAACGGTTACAATCTGAAAGATGGGGATGATATCTCCAACTATTATGTCGATCCTGAAGACTGGAGCAATGATAAAAATCTGGTGCATGCCGGTGATGAAGGATACGTGGCAGAGATGGAAAAAGACAGTGAAACCGGAGCGTGGACGTACTCACTGGATCTGCCGGGCGGATATTATCTGTATCAGTATAATGTATACAGTGATGATGAGAATTTTGAGTCCGTAACTGACCCGGAAAATGTATGTGAATACAATGCCATCGGGGCAGGTCAGGTGAGAAGCCAGTTTTACGTTCCGTATGATGAGGAGAAGCAGTCTGAGTATTATGACTGGTCCTGGTGCCTGCCGCTGGAGGATGAGAGCCAGAGAGGCAGCGTAGAGGCTGTGCAGTATCCGGGAAAAGACGGAGAGATGGAAGATGCATTGGTTTATGTGCCCAACGGGTATGATTCGAATCGCGAAGAAGGCTATAAAGTGCTGTATCTTTCCCACGGTTATACCGGAGATCAGGCAGACTGGTTCTATCAGGGACATGCCGTCAATATTGTGGATCGTCTGATCGCAGAAGGCAAATGTGAACCGTTTATTATGGTAGCTATGAATAATACCGTGTTCCAGAGCGATTACAGTTACTGGATTGACTGGGATTATCCGTCTGTAGTAGAAAATGCAGTAGATTATTTGTTCCCATATGTAGAGGAGACTTTCAATATTTCCGATGATGTAAAGGATAAAGCTTTTGCAGGACTGTCGGATGGAGGAACAACAACCGCACATCTGTATATTGACGATCCGGAACGTTTTGGTTATTTTGGAATTTTCAGTTGCGCGGCAGCTTATTCCTGGCCGGAGCTGGAAAATTATGACGCGTATAAAACACCGAATGTATTCCTGTCGGCAGGATATGCAGATTTTGGTCTGATCAGTGCAGAAGCTTACCATACTGATGAGGATGTGACTATGATCGGAATGGCTGAGAAACTGGACGAAGCGGGAATTACCTACAACAATGGCGAGGGAATTTATCTCGTACCGGGATCTCATGACTGGTTTGACTGGCCCCAGGTACTTGAGTATTATGTGACGAATGTACTCTGGAAATAAAAGAAAAATAACTGAGCCGTAATGATGGAAAAGGTATGGGGAGAAATGAAAATTTTTTTCCATGCCTTTTTGATTTTGGGGACATATGTGGAGTATAGTATGTAATAGGACACCCCGGCAGGCATGGCCGCAGGGCTCGCTGTCCGCGGGGATAAAGAAAAGACCTGACGGAGCAGGACAATGGATGCAGGAGGAGCGTAAGATGAAGAGGGCAGGAATAACAGCTGTGGCAGTCTCAGGAGGAATTTTAGCCCTAAATATTGCTTTTTTTGAGGGTAAGGAAAGAAGTGATGTTACAATCTCAGACAAAAGAATTACATTTATTTCCCCGATGGCAGCAGATGGATACTGGGAAATTATTGCTGACGGAATTCAAGAAGCAGCACAGGAAAAAGATATGGATGTCAAATGTATCGGTTTTTCAGAGCTGGATCAGGAGCTTCTTATTCGCTATATCCGGGAAGCGATCCTGACGCAGACAGATGGGATTATTACGGCAGGAATGGAGGATACCGGAGAGATGAGACAGGTACTGGAGGAGGCAAAGGCAGCAGGGATTCCGGTCGTGCTGGTGGACAGTGATCTTCCGGGCAGTGAAAAACTGTGTTATGTAGGGACGGATAATTATGAGGCAGGGCGGAAGGCCGGTGAAGATATGGTACAGGCATGTGAAGGCAGCGGCAACATTCTGTGTCTTGTATCTCATCAGGATACGGATAATCAGAAGCAGCGGATGGAAGGGTTTTGCGATGTCATAGAGACACAGAGGAACATGAAGATCCAGGAGATTCTGGAAGGAAGATCCAACGAAATTTATCTGGAAAAACGGGTCATTGAAGCGTTGGAGATGCATCCTGAGATAAATGCAGTATTCTGTGCGGAAGGATTTGGTGTGGAGGCAATGTTGGATCTGATAAAAAACTTTCCAGAGCAGTACAGCAGCCTTAAGGTTGTGGCTTTTGATATTGACAACGATGATGTTAGTCAGGCAGTGCAGGACGGGATTGTCTATTCCTGTATTCAGCAGGATCCCAGGGCTATGGGATGTCAGGCTGCACAGGCACTGGCTTCTTATATAGAAGATGGGAAAAAAGATTTTGACAATGAATATACACAGAGTATCAGTATAAGGAAAGACAACAGGGAGCAGATACTTGACTATTCCAGCGGAGAAGTAAAATGGCACATATACGAGAACAGATAAGTTTCAGAGACAGATATGGCAAAGCAAAGGACGGAATAAAGAATGCAAAAGATCCCAATACCATAAAAGCAGAAATGTACCGGTGGATGGGATATATACTGATGACAGCAATCATCATGAATTTGCTGACTGTACTGGTTCATTTCTGGAATATCTCGCGCTGCGAGATGGTCATGGAACAGGAAATGGAACTCAATCAGTTTTATGAGGAGCTGGAGAATGAAAATCGAAAATTGATCAGTTACGCACAGACTGGCACGGCACAGGAATATACAGATTTAAGTGAAAAGAGAAAAAATGCGAACCTATTGCTGGAAAAGCTGGAGACAGAAACCGTGAGTAAAGGTTTTTCCCGGGATATGACAGATGTGGGCAGGCTCTTTGCCAGTTATCAGGATAAAATAGAAGAGATTCATCGTATCCTTCAGCAAAAATATGAGGCTGATTTTAATTCTGATATGCTGATGGAAATATTGGATGAATATGAAAATTCACAGGAGATCTATAATCTGATCAGAAATGAATTTGAGAGTCTGCACAGTTCTTTGCTGGAACATATCAAGATTCAGCGTCAGACGGTAAGATGGCAGGCCCAAGTTTATTATATAGAATTTGTGGCAGTGCTCATTTGTCTGATCAGTGCAGGGATCTGGAAGGGACGGAAACTGGCGGGAAACATTGTGAAACCGCTGCAGATACTGACTGCTCATGCGATAGAGATTAGGGACGGACATGTAGCTGACTGCCGGGTATTAAGTGAGGAGATTTCGGCAAATACAGAGACAGACATCCTGATTCATGTGTTCAATATGATGCTGGAGAGAATTAAAGAACAGTTCAGTCTGGCCGAGGAAAATGCAAAATTCCGGACAGAACTGTATCAAAAAGAACTTGAGCAGATGCGAATTGTAGGACAGCTGCGGGAAAGTGAGATGAAAGCGCTGCAGATGCAGATGAATCCTCATTTTCTGTTTAATACACTGAATATGATTTCACAGACCGTGTATCTGGAAGATCCGGAAAAAACAATTTTTCTGCTGCAGAAGACTGCAGCGTTGCTGCGTTACAGTCTTGATTATATGGGAAAATCAGTAACATTGGAACATGAGATTGAGATGCTGGACTGTTATGTATGCCTGCAGGAACAGCGGTTTGGAGAACGGATTATGTTTAATTTTGATTTTGATGAGTCATTTCATCAGATGAAGGTTCCCTGTCTGATTTTGCAGCCGCTGGTGGAAAATTCTATTGTACATGGACTTGGAATGTGTATGGAAAAGGGAGAAGTAACGGTAAAGACAAGGCACTGTGAGCCATCAGGTCAGGTCTGGATTTCGGTGATTGATAACGGGACTGGAATCGAAGAGAAGAAAATGGAAGAATTAAGAAAGATGTTGGGAGAGCCTTCAGCGGATACCGGCATGATTGGATTAAAAAACGTAAGTCAGCGTTTGAATCGTTTTTACCGGGGAAAGGCAGAGATCCAACTGTTCAGTATTCCGAATGAGTATACAGAGGTACGACTGATTCTTCCGACGGAGATACCTGATGTGGGATGATGTTCACCTTGCGGCAAAGACTTTTTTAAATACGTTCCAGGAAGCAGAAGGAGGAAAGCAGAATGTATCGAATCATGATTGCAGATGATGAAATGCTGGTATGCAGAGGGCTGGAACATCTGGTACAGACGATGTTCCCGGAGGTATCGGTGATTTCAAGTGTATACAATGGGGCTGATTTGCTGGATCAGGCAGCCCGTGAAAAGCCGGATATGATTATTGCAGACATTAATATGCCGGGGATCAGTGGTTTGGATGCCATAGAATTGCTGAATATGCGTTCTTGTGGCGCCAAAATTATCATTAATACGGCTTACAGCGATTTTGTCTATCTGCAAAGGGCGCTGAAATTGGGGGCCTGCGGATACCTGTTAAAACCTACGGATGTACAGCAGCTGAGAGAATGTATGGAGAAAGTACTGAAAATGTTGGATCAGGAGCGGCAGGAGCGGCAGGATCGTGCGGAGATATCGCTGAGGACGAAAAAGGAGCAGAGGATTATTGAAGCAGAAGTAATTTCATCTGTTTTGCTGGGCGAGCCCGACGAGGAAAGCAGAAGTATGCTGGCTCAGATGAGAAACTGCAGTATGGATGGCGGGGTTATGATATGTGTTCAGGGAAAAAAATATGCAGTTCGTCTGGAGACATGGGAACAGAACTGGAGAGAATTTCTGGAAAATTACTGCATCTGTATGACCAGAATTTACAGAAATAATATGTTTCTGTTGATGTTTCCGGACAGACATGTGAATGAGGAAAATTACAGAGACTGGCTGGAAAATTTGCTGCTGGAATTAAAAGAGAAAAATCCGGGAGAAGGAGATTTGTGGTGTGCGGGAATTGGATGCTGGAAACAGGACTTTTCAAGGATGAGTGAAAGTTTTTGGGAATGTCAGGCAGCATTGCGTGAAAGAGGATCCGCAGAAAATTGGTACTCATTTTATGAGAGAAAAACAGTAAGTCAGGAAGAAGCAAAAACGGCAAAAGTGCTGGGAGAACTCAGGGAACTATGGATACAGGGAGAAAGAGAAGCGTTTCGGGAAAAGACAGAAAAGATGCTGGAACAGTATGAAAAAGGACAGGGATTGGATCCATATATCAGATTTCAGATCATGCAGTTGGTGGAGGATTGCAGAAGAGATCGGGATGTTGTAAACCAGTATCCGGCGGAAGATATTTTGCGGCGGAATAATATTAAGAAGAAGATTGATCAGAGCGTGACAGGCAGGGAGCTGGCAGATCAAATAATGGAGCTGCTGGAGGAAGAGACCGGAAAAATAAGCCAGGATAATCGTATGGTTCATGTGGAGAAGGCGATCCGATATATAGAAGAGAATTATATGAGAGATATTTCCCTGGAGGAGACTGCACAGAAGATTTGTATTACGTCAGTTTATTTAAGCCGGTTGTTCAAAAATTTGCTTCATATTAATTTTATTGAGCTGTTGACCGATGTAAGGATTTCCCATGCAATCCGTCTGATTCAAAATTCAGATGATACGATCCGGGAAATTGGAGAAAAAGTAGGCTATCAGTCTCAGACGTATTTTTATAAAGTATTTAAGAAAAATACAGGAATGACAGTGGGAGAAGTGAAAGCAATTTTTTCATCTTCCGGAAAAATGGAAGACAGGTAGTGTTTATGAGCGTGTGGCAGAGGGGAAGCCATACGCTTTACTGATTCTGAAAACACTTCCGGCGGGTTCCGTACTAGAGTGTGTTTGAAAAAACATTTCTGCGATCTGCAAGCCCCACTTTGCGGTATATTTTGCCCTTATTCGGTTGACGTAGCCCCGCTACGCCGCCCTCATTCGG
>CAKRNX010000066.1 GCA_934371475.1 uncultured Lachnospiraceae bacterium | reverse complement strand
GTGGTAGATATCGAGGCTATTGCCAAGATCGCTCATGCACATAAGATCCCGCTGGTTGTTGACAGTACTTTTGCAACTCCTTATCTGGTTCGTCCGATCGAGTACGGTGCTGACATTGTTGTTCATTCTGCAACCAAATTCATCGGCGGACATGGAACCACGATTGGTGGTGTGATCGTAGACAGCGGTAAATTCGACTGGGAAGCATCTGGAAAATTCCCGTCACTGACTGAGCCGAACCCGAGCTATCATGGCATCAGCTTTACCAAAGCTGTAGGACCGGCTGCATTTGTGACCAAGATCCGTGCAATCCTTCTTCGTGATACCGGAGCAACCATTTCTCCGATCCATTCCTGGATCTTCCTGCAGGGACTGGAGACCCTGTCCCTTCGTGTAGAGCGTCATGTACAGAATGCACTGAAGGTAGTTGAGTATCTGAATAACCATCCGCAGGTTGAGGCTGTTCATCATCCGTCCCTGCCCAGCGAGTCCAGCCATGAACTGTATCAGAAATATCTGCCCAACGGCGGCGGTTCTATTTTCACTTTTGAAATCAAGGGCGACGCAGCAACGGCGCAGAAATTTATTGACCATCTGGCAATCTTCTCTCTGCTGGCCAATGTGGCAGATGTGAAGTCTTTGGTCATCCATCCGGCTACGACCACTCACAGCCAGTGTACCGAAGAAGAACTGCTGGATCAGGGCATCAAGCCGAACACAATCCGTCTCTCCATCGGCATCGAAAGAGTAGAGGATCTGATCGCAGCGCTGGATGCGGCGTTTGAGGCAGTAAAATAATATCATTTACAGTACAGGATGACGGTTGTTTGTCTGATGCGGAAATGATATCATAGGAATGAAATAAAACAGCAGACAGTTGTTAGAACTTTTATAAATCTCTGCATGCGCAGGTATCGCACTCATGACTGATGGTGGGAGAGACCTGGCAGGCAGAGATTTTTTTTGTTTCACAGGAAATTGCGTCCTGTGAAATAAAAAGCCTTCGGCCAGATGATGTGTGTTACTCTGCACTGTTTTGTTTGACAAGATTCGGGACAGCGCTTAATATGTATGATAGATAAAGGACTTAGAGAAGGAGGGAGACTGCTGTGATTACTGATGAACTGTTATATCAACGCTATCACAGCGGAGATGAGAGCGCGGCGAATGAGCTGGTAAAGCGCCACGCTGATGCGCTCACCCTGTATCTTTATGGCTGCATTCAGGATTTCCATGAGGCTGAGGATCTGATGATTGAGGCATTCTCGCTGATGTTTGCCAAAAAGAGGCCGGTGGACCGGACCGGAAGTTTCCGGGCTTATCTCTACCGGACTGGCCGAAACCTGGTGCTGCGTCACAAAAGAAAAAACAGAAGGGTACTGATTGGGATGGAACAGATGGCATTTGAACCGGCGGATGAGCAGACCGGAGAGAAAATCATGTTCCTGAATGAGCAAAACCGCAGCCTGTACATAGCGATGGAGCAGCTGAAGCCGGAGTACCGGGAAGCACTGTATCTGGTCTATTTTGAGGATATGAAGTACGCGGAGGCGGCGGAAGTAATGCGAAAGAGTGTCAGTCAGATTACCAATCTGGTCAGTCGGGGAAAACGGAGGATCAAAAATATTCTGGAAAAGGAGGGTTTTGTTTATGAGGACAGATGAAGAGAGAATGGAACTGATCCGAAAGCGCACCGGTGAAATAAAAAGGGAAGAGTGCAGGAAAAAACAGCGGCTTCGGGGACTTGGATGTACGGTGGTTTGCCTGGTAATGATTATTGGTCTGGGGCTTGTGATGCCTGATATGATGCAGAAGGCGGCCTCTTCCGGGACGGTTGTACATAACTCCGGAGCGGCCAGTCTGATTGGCAGCAGTTCCGCACTGGGCTATATTATGGTTGGAATTTTATCCTTTGTGCTGGGAGCGGCTGTGACAACCCTAATGTTTTATATGCGGAAAAATGATGAGCTTCCGGAGGAAGGCGTATGAGTTTTGAAGTCATCGACAACATTTTTCAGGTTCTGATGCTGCTGACAGCCGCAGGGCTGTCGGCGTTCAGCGCACTGAAGAACGGCAGCCGCAGATATGTACTGCTGGCGGGAGGATACGGCTGTTTTGCCATGGGTACGTTCTATTACGTTCTGTATCTCGTGATCCGGGGGAATGTCCCGCAGGTGTTTTATGTGGCGGAAGTTGCGTGGATGTCCGCTTATCTTTTTCTTCTGGCGCTGGAACTGATGCGGATCGGAGAGAGGGTTCCGTTTTCTCTGCCTTCGGCGGCAGTCTGTGTGGCTGTGATTGCAGTGGAACTGTGCTTTGATATTCCCGGATATTCCTGGCTGATGGGGATCTGTTTCGGTGCGGAGACCGGGATGTTATCTTATCTGGCTGTCTGGCGCATTGTTTCTCACAGGAAAAGAGAACATGTCTGGATGGATATTCAGCTGTTGCTGATCGTATTTCTGCAGATCGCAGTGTATGCTGTTTCTGTATTTACATCAGATTATACCCGGTTTAATGCATATTTTGCAGTGGACATTATGCTGACTCTTAGCTGGGTATGTCTTTATTTTCTGATGAGACGGGAGGCGGGGAGCAGATGAACTATATCGAAAATATTTTTATCTGTCTGGTTCTGCCGTACATTCTGATTCTGATGTTTATCGGGAAAAAAGAGAGATCCTTCCTGCTGTTTATCCTGACGGGAATGGGGACCTGTCTGCTCGCAGCGTATGTCAGCAGTTTTTTTATGGGATATTATGGGGCGGATGCGGTGACAGCCGCAGTGGAGATTACGCCTGTGTGCGAAGAGGTTATGAAACTGCTGCCGCTGCTGATGTGGATGATGGTGTATCAGCCGGAAAAAGAGAAGATCCCGGTGGCAGCCCTGCTGATTGCGGCGGGATTTGCCACATTTGAAAATGTGTGCTATATCACGGAAAACGGTGCCGGTGACCTGGAGTTTCTGTTTACAAGGGGCATCACGGCGGGAGCTATGCATATTCTGTGCGGACTGGCGGAAGGCTGTGGGGTGGCATACGTATTTTACAGGCACTGGCTGGCCTTTATGGGCATCATAGCAGTTATGGGAGCCTGTATTGTGTTTCACGGCATTTATAACCTGCTGATCCTGTCCGATGGGACGTGGCAGACAGCAGGTTATCTGATGCCTGTTGTCTTGCTGATTTTATGTCATGGAATATGGCAGATGATGCTGAAGAGAGGAAGCATAAAAAACAGGGACATTCCTGAAAGAGGATAAATTATGTCCTGTGAAATAAAAAAGGCTCCGGCAGGATGGCAGAGGTGCGCAGGATATAAATTTTTTTGATTTCGGGTGAAAGAAAAGGATTGTTTCATGTCTTTTATAATATAGAGAGATTATGGAAATCATAAACTGTCAGGATTAGAAGTTTCTCAGATAAAGGAGGCGGATAAATATGAAGAAGAAAAAACGGTGGATTGCGCTGCTGATGGCGGCGGCCATGCTGACAGAGACACTGGGAAGTACGGCACTGGCGGCTTCATCAACGGGAGCGGGTCAGGATGGTACAGTGCAGACATCTGAAAGCGGAAGCAGTGCAGTTTTCCGGAAACTGAAGGAAAACGCGGCGGTTTCTACCTGGACACAGGCAGCAGCTTTTTTAGGAAAGCTGCTTGGCTATACCGGGCAGGAGGCGGCAAATCTTGATTTTTCCGTATACAGCGGAAAGATCAAAGGGATCAGTGCGGCAGATGACAGTCTGTATCTGGCCATTTTGATGGAGCAGGGATATCTGGATGGAATGTCCCTTCCGGATTCAGCGGATGAGAAAATTTCGGATGAGGACTGGGAGATGCTGCTGCAGCGGATTTACCCCCAGATCATCCGGGACGCGAAAGAGGCAGAGACTCTGACTTCCGGGCAGAGCGCCGAGAACGTGCTGGTGACGGCGGCAGATACGGTTCTTTCCGGGATTGATGCAGACAGGATCAGTATTGTGGACGGGGACGGGGCCAGGCTTTCCAAGGTGACGGCAAAGAGTGCGTCATTTTCCGGAAGCGGCAGTATCACGCTGACAGATACGAAGCTGGATCGTCTGTATCTTGCCGCGCAGAAGGATCAGGAGATCCATCTGAAACTGGACCAGGATACGCAGATCCCGGAGATCATGGTATCAGGCGGAGCCAGTGTCGTGATTGAAGGCAACGGAGCGCTGGGTGTGGTGCGTGTAACAGATGCGCCGGATGCGCTGACGGTACGCGCAACCTGTTCTGTGATCAATGAATCGAAAGACGCCGTGGATCTGGAAAAACCGGATACGGCGCAGATGGAATTAAAGAGCGGAGCGCAGGAAGAACTCGTGCTGTCCGGCTATCTTATTACCGTGATGGCAGACGGCAGAGAACTCAAGAGCATGAGCGTGGCTCCGGGAGAAGTGATCGATCTGAGTGATGTGCATCCCGAGAAGGAAGGATATGTGTTTACTTCCTGGTATCTGGATGAAGATTTCACCGAGCCGTTCTCCCAGTTTGAGACGGCCAGCGGCCAGACAACGCTGTATGCGCGGTTTGTGCCGGCAGATGAGACAGTGACCGTTCATTTTGATACGATGGGCGGCGAAGAGCTGGCAGATCAGGTGTTTGCGAAAGGCGAAACTCTGCTGACAAAATCTGTGGCTGAGATCTGTACCTCCAAAGAGGGATATACGTTCAGCGGATGGTGCCTGGATGAGGAATGTGAGCAGGCGTTTGCCTACACGGACCCGATTGAAGGCGATCTGACGCTGTATGCATTTTTCGTATCCGATGAGCCGCAGTCCTCTGAGAAGGACGGCACGAGCATCAGCCTGACAGATTTTGACTGGCAGGGAGAGATTCCTCTGGATGCAAAGGAAGGCATGACGCAGCAGGAGATCCAGGATGCGCTCACAGTGGAAACAGGTTCCGGATCGGAAGCGCCTGAGCTGAAGGTAAAAGAGATTGAAAACGGTTTTGCTGTCTATGCAGATTATTATGAGCAGAACGGTGAGCGGGGATTTGAGCCTGGTGCGAATTTTACCGTAAAGCTGCCTGATGGCGTGACATTCCGCGGATATTCGGAAGAAGCGGAAAGCGCAGTGGTATCTGTTTATAAAGAAAGCGTGGAGAATGTCCTGTTCTCCCAGGATATTGATTATGAGCTGTGGGATAAGGTGATTTCCTTTACACCGGTGACGCAGGCGAATGAGGAGCAGACGCAGGCAGAACCGGAGAGCGAAGCTGCCGAGACAGAGACAGAAGCGACTCAGACAGAAGTACAGAGTGAGGCAGAAGAGAACGAAGCTAACGCACAGAGCAAAACAGCGGAAGCCGGGGCAGAAGCACAGAATGAGACGGATCAGACAGAGCCGGAAACATCTGTGGAGCAGAATGCAACAGAAACCGCAGCGCAGGGTGGCATCGGACAGAGTACGGATGATAGCAGGCTGACGGATGAGTATGTTGCAGATGAGGACGGCGAGTCCGCACCGGAAATAGAGACGGCGGCCTACACACCGGGCGAGCTGGTGATGCAGGGCGAGGCGGATTATCAGATCGGCGATATCGTCGCATTCTATGACGGCGAGATCGGACGGGATGAGAAAAATATTGACACTTACAACGGCGGTTCCTTCGACGGTTATGTGCTGTTTGCGCAGGTGATCAGCACAGAGACAAAGGACGGAACAACCAGAATTACATTCGGATAAGCCAGCCCGGAGGATTACCTGGCGGATATCAATGTACATATGACAGAGGAGGCCAATCTGGAGGATCAGCTGTCTGAAGAGAGTATTCAGGCGATTTCTTCCAGGATCTCCGATGAAGTCTCTTCCAATGAGGAACTGAAAGCACAGATGCTGGTAGCTGTAATGAGTTCCAAGGAGACGCAGAAGATGATGGATGACCTGTACGGGGAGGGCGTTTATTCCCTGGCAGGCATGAGTGCAAGACTGACGCCGGGAAGGCCTTCCGTGAGTGTGTCGGTTTCCGGCAGCAGTGTGACGGCGGAGATTTCCGTGTCAGCGACTGTGACCGTGAGTAAGGACGGCAGAACACTGCTGACAGTGACCCCGAAACTTGCATTTACGCAGGAACTATCCGTATCACTCGATACCAATGCAGGTAAAGTCTGGATCGATATGGCGGTTTCCATCCGCAGCATGTCCAGGATTGCCCTGACCATCTCAGCGACATCCGGCGGTGATGTATCCGTGCTGGAGGAGGCCAAAGATACCCTGACGGATCTGATCAAACCGGAAGGTATCGCAGAAGAAGACGAGTATGAGGAGTATGACAGCAAGGTTTCCGACCTCATGGATACGATGGCATCCATTGCATCGACTTCACTGGTATACAATGATCTGTTTGATGTGCCGCTGCTGAAACTGCGGTTCAGTTTCTACGGCATTGTAACGGTAGGATTTGATGTAAACTTTGTGGGACAGATCGGCGTGCTGGCTACGTTCGGTGTAGAGATTGTAGTCAGAAGCGGAGAGAAGATCGGTTTCAATTTCAACTTCCTCAAATTCAAAGGAAGTTCCTATACACAGAAACTGGAGAGCAGCGTAACCAACAATATCTATCTGATTGGTAAGATCGGCGTGCGGCTGGGCATCCGGCTGACACTGTCCGTGACATTGTGCGGTATCGCCTCGGCCAGCATCACGGGCAGTCTGTACGCCTATGCAGAGCTGACCGGTATCTTCCTGAACACGCTGAATATGCTGACCGGAGCCAGCTCAAGGCTTGGCGCGCTTCGCTTTGAGGTAGGTATCGATGTTGAAGTATCCCTGTCGCTGAAAGTCCGTCTGATCTTCAAGACAATCGGAAAGACTTGGACGGTCTACGAGGGCCGCTGGCCGCTGTGGTCGACTTCCACTTCCAGCAAGATCAGTTACATGAACGGTGAGAAGCTGGATGAGATGTGGGAGAAGGGTCTGCAGAATGCGGATAACAAGAGTGTGTTTGGTTTTGCCTATATCCCGATGAAGACATGGGAGCTGATGAAAGGCAGGTGTCTGGAGAATCAGCTGATGTTCGGCAAACTTCCCGGCATCGGCGGCGAGACCAGCATTAAGATTGAGAACCTGAACGTCAACGGCGAAGACGTGGCAGAGGGCGACCCGAAGAATGAGCTGTTCCATGTGGGAGATACGGCCAAAGGGGAGAACGCCGGATTTATCTACATGGATGAGACAGTTGCCGCAGAGCAGGAATGCAAAGACGTGGAGCTCGATGTGGTGCTGACTTATGAGAATAAGAGTGGTTCCGCCCTGATCAAGAAGCAGGTACAGCGCTTCCATCTCAAGAAGAAATGCGATGTGGCATCTACTGTGCAGAATGTAAAAGTTGTGCTGTACGACTGGTGCGCACACAACTGGGGCATCCCGGCAGCAGAATGGGATCAGGCTCAGGTATATGAGACTTCATTTGTCACATCCCACCTGAGAGGCGGCATGTGCGAGCCGACCGCTACGGGCGAGCTGAACCTGGGAGAGATCCTTTCCGGTGCGCAGGCAACCTATCCGGAGCTGGCCGCCATGACCTGCCAGTGGAATGAACCGACGAGAAATGACATGGCAGATGCGGTGCAGTACAGTGTGCCGCGTGTCAGCAATTTCTCTTTCCTGACACCGTCTACGGGTGTGGTACGGTACGATGTGACAACAGAGACATCTGAGTCAACAGCCACCTATTACCTGTACGTGCGCCGGTTTGAGGGATATGAAGATACGATCAATTACCATGTGCGCCTGCAGAAATACAACCCGAATGCGGAGTACGGATTTACCGTGGAGACTTCCGCCAGCCATGAGGCACTGTCATTTACAAAGGATGGCGAGGACAGCTACAGCCTGGCCGTATCAAGAACCAAATTTGACGGCAGCAGCGTTCCGCTGATGATGAGTGTGGACGGCGGCACAGCGTCCCAGACAGGATTTTTCCTGACCGGTCTGGAGCCGCAGAAGGATGTATGGTTTGACCTGACGCTTGGCATGGTGCAGCTTGGCATTACGCTCGGCGAAGGCGTAAAAGGTTACAAGTTTACAGATGAGAGCATTGTGACAGAGAACGGCATCCAGTCCGGAACCACAGTGGAACTGGAAGTGGAGCTGGCGGAAGGCTATGACGGCCTGGAGCTGATCAGCGATAACAAGAGCCTGACCTGGACAGCAGACGGCAATAAGATCCGCTTTACGATGCCGGCTTCTGACCTGGCAGTCACGCTGCGGGCATACCGTCAGTTTGGCATCACTTACGAGTACAATTATGCCGGATACGGCACGTATCGGACTGCATATTTCACAGAGAACAAAGAGACGACCGCAGCGGAGGATCCCGTGATTGAGGGACTGACATTCCGCGGCTGGTACACCTCCCCGTCCTGTGAGGGCGAACCGTATGAGTTTGGCACACATCTGGACTCCAACGTCACGCTGTATGCGGACTGGACCTGCGATGTGACGATTGATTTCGGCGCGGCCGAAGGCCAGGCGCTGTATCAGGACGGCGACTCCATCCGACAGATTTTTGAGGGAGATGAAGAACTTTATCATCGGTTTACCTATTCCACACAGAGAGTAGGCGAGAATCCTCTTGACATCTGTCTGCCGGACTATGACGGATACCAGTTTATGGGATGGTATGATAATCCGGAGTGCGAGGGCGAAGCGATTGATACCGGGAAACTGCAGCTTTCCGGCGGCATCCGGCTGTATGCATGCTGGGCACAGATCCTGCCGGTAACGTTTGACCTCAACTATGAGGATCCGGAACTGGAGAGCCCGATTTATGCGCAGACAATCGCATATCAGGGATATGTGATGTTTGATATTCCGGAAGATCCAAAGCGGGAGCATTATACATTTACCGGATGGTATCTGGAGCGCACCTGTGAGACCGCATGGGATATGGAGACAGATATTCCGCAGAGAGAGATGACACTGTATGCAGGATGGAGCGCAGACCAGTATCAGATCACATATGAGCTGAACGGCGGAATGAACAATGAAGCCAACCCGGCTGCCTATACGGTGGAGGATGAGGTCGTAATCTGCGTACCGAGCCGTCTGGGATACTGGTTTAACGGCTGGACCGGAACGGATCTGAAGGAGGCGGTGATTGAAATCGTGCTGCCGAAGGGAAGCAGCGGCGACCGTGTGCTGACTGCCCACTGGGATCCGGTAGTTTACTCAATCAGCTATCACCTCGTGCGCGGAAGCCTGGAGCAGGAGAATCCGGCGACCTACACGATCGAAGACGATGAGCTGGTTCTGAATAATCCTTCCAAGGAAGGGTATGAATTCACCGGCTGGATCGGAACCGATCTGGAAGAGCCGACCATGACGGTGCGCATCCCGGCAGGGTCCACAGGAGACCGAGAATATACGGCAACCTGGAAGACAGACGATCCGTCGCTGACGATTTTGGACAATGCGATGAACGCAATCGGCAACAGGGGGGAGACCCGTCTGGATGATCAGCTTCTGCCTATTGATCAGCTGGATGAAAAGCTGACCGAGCAGATGAAGGATTATCTGAGACAGCAGATTGATGAGAATGAACAGACAGAGAACTATAAAGATGCAATCACGTTTGAGCTGAATCTGAGCAGCGAGAAGAACACCGAGAATTTGGCTGACAGATATATTTATCATTACACTGTCAAAATGACCTATACGGACGATAGCGGTACCGAGTATACGGATACAGAGAAAGATTATCAGGTAATGGTAATGAAGCGGGAGCTTACGATTGTCAACGACCCGACAGCATCCGATCTGTCCTATAAACAGATGCTTTCCGACAGTACACTGACCGGCGGCGTGGCCATGGATGCAGAGAAAGCAGAGACAGACCAGGCAAGCGCCATCAACGGAACCTTCAGCTGGGCAGATCCGTCCAAGATCCCGTACGGCGGAGATAACGGCAAAAAGATCTATGAGGTGATTTTCACTCCGGACGAAGAGGCAGCCAGAGTCTATGCGCCTGTGAGAGGAAAGATTGCGGTAACTACGCAGATCGGTGTGCAGGTAACAATCACCGCCGACAACAGAGATTATCGAAAGGGTGACACAACAGCGACCGGAAGCTATACGCTGTGGGATGTCAGACCGGACGATACAGAGAGTCAGCTGAGTGAGTCACTGGGACTTGGGCTTGCAGATCTGAAGTATGAGTTTGCACAGGAGACGCCGGGAAATGGCATCACAGTGACAGCGAATTGGACGGATCTGACCGGCAATGAAAATGGTCTGTATGCGTTAATTAATCGGCAGGCACAGACCACGGCAAATATCGAGCGGATCACAGATGCTAAGATGACTGTGACACCGCCGACCGTCAGCGGCACGTATGAGTACGGCACGAGACTGGGAGACATCACTGCCGACAAACTGACCGGCGGCAGCGTACAGTACAACGGGGCAGAAGTAGCCGGTACGTGGAGCTGGGTGACACCTTCCACAGATCTGCTGCAGATTGGCGATCAGACGTATAATCTGCGGTTTACACCGGATCCTGATGTAGTCGGAGTTGGGTATGACAGTGTGACAAGAGCAGTAACTGTTACCGTAACAAAGAAGACAGTAACAGTACCGGCTCTCTCAGGCACATTTGTCTACAATGGCAGCACGCAGAAGCCGAACATTCCGAAAAGCAGTCTGTATACAGTAGTGAGCAATGATGGCGGCATTAATGCCGGTAATTATACGGTGAGATTGCAGTTATCAGACGCGGATCATTATAAATGGGCAAATAGTGATGAGGCGACGGCAGACCTGTCATGGAAGATTACTCCGGCAGATATTACCGTCAGCGGCACGGCCACAGTTACCCGGCTTGGATACGGACAGCAGCTGACAGACGGAGAGAAAGAGACTAGAATTTTACATCAGTATTCACCGACCAATGAAAAAGAAGTGGCATATAAACTGCCGGCATCTGAGATGATCAGCGGTCTGAGCTGCACGTACACAAACAGCAGAGGCGGCAGTAACAGTGTGAACGGTAAGTGGCAGTGGGATCTGTCTAGTCTGACACAGACACAGCCGCTGAATGCAAGCGACACGCCATACAGTGTGAATGCAACATTTGTGCCGAGTGAGCCGGGCAATTTCAAAACGACGGTGACACGTACGTTCCAGGTGAAGGTAGATAAGGCAGTTCCGGATGTGATAGATGCGGGATTGTCTGCGGATAGCATGTATCAGTCAGTAACTCCGAGACATTCGTTAAGCAAATCTACACTTCGCCAGGGGGGAACTATATTTAATCCCAATACGGGTGAAGAGATACGCGGAAGCTGGGCATGGGAGCACCCGGATGCAGTGCCAACGCGAACAGCAAAAGACGAGAACGGTTACTATGATATCAAGAATGTTGTATTTACCCCGTCTGACACAGAAAATTATACGACTGCTATGTCAACGGCGACAGTTATGC
>CAKRNX010000065.1 GCA_934371475.1 uncultured Lachnospiraceae bacterium | reverse complement strand
TCGGGGTGACAGGATTCGAACCTGCGACCTCCTGGTCCCAAACCAGGCGCTCTAGCCAAACTGAGCCACACCCCGTTGGCCTCGGTGTTTTCATCTTTCTCAGACGCAAGAATGATTATATTATACAATGTTTCATCTGTCAACACTTTTTTTCATTTTTTTATTTTTTCTGAAAATCCTGTTTTATTTTCCGTTCAACGGCATTATATTTGCCGTTTTGCTGTATAGAAATTTCACGCCGTCTGCGAAGTAAAATAAAATATCCTAAAGGCAAACAAAATATTGGCAGCACAACTTTTGTTCCGCGCGTGAGCAGACTGCGTTAACAGTTTCCACTGTTTTGCTGCATAGCATATTGGTATACCCGGAGGGTATTTCCTCTCTTTTGCTGCATAGCATATTGGTATACCCGGAAGGTACATGCTTCTTCTCTGCGAGCTGTGCAGTCTACACTCCGTTTCGGTCGGCGCAAAACCATTGTCCACCGGACAATGCGCGCCCTGCCGGAGGCTTTTTGTTTCACAGGACGCAATTTCCTGTGAAATTAAAAAGGCTCCCTTACGGGAGCCTCATCATCTTTCAGTTTTATTTCCATACAGAAGCATATGCGCTCATGATCATATTCACTCGGCTGTCCGTCACATTGTTCAGTGCCCGCACAATCGCATCATAAGTCAGAGGTCTGCTCTTCTTCAGTGCGGAAGGATTCTCACAGTAGTTCTTGAAGGACTCTGCAAAATACTCACCGCTGTTCTGCAGCACATACGTCTTGTTATAAGAATTATACCGTGACTTCTCTTTGCTGTACGCCTGCTCAATCAGCTTCTTCACATCAGAAGTGCCACTGCAGAACTCCAGGAAATGTCCCAGCTCATGGTAAACTGTGCTGTCCATTCTCTTCAGGGTAATGGTTCTCTTGGATGCGTCAAAACATCCTGCATAGGAAACGGAAGAATCTACAACTACCTTACAGCCCATCTTTTCAAATGCACTCAGTACCCGGTTATCACAGGACCTCGCCACATTACGAACTGCATAAGTACCATTCTTTGAAGCAGAGGCTGACGTTGTTGCCTGATCCGTCTTGGAATACTGCTTCTCCAGTGTTGTGGTGGTAGTCACTACAGTGGTCACTACCTTGGTCTGGGTTGTCTTGATCTTGGAGTTTTTCTTGGTCTGAGTCTTGATCGTTGTATCTACTTTGGTATTGATCTTGATCTGCTGACCGCTGGTTTTCTTATTTTTATTCGTAACTTTGGTAGATTTCTTGGTTGTCGTAGAAGTCTTGGCTGCCTTCTTTTTCATCTTGGTTTTCTTGGTAGTAACTTTCTGCGTCACCTTCTTGGTGGTCTTGCTGGTCGGGGCCAGCGGCACATCCTCCTCTGAAACCACAACCGTGTCCGGATCTGTATAGCTGGTCAGCTCCGGCAGGTCTGATATACTGACTTCACGGTAGGTCAGATACCCCACTGCCAGCACTGCTGCCATCAGCAGACACCCGGCCGTTTTTGTCATCTTGCGGCATTTCTCTGAAAAAAATTTCTTCATCCCTTTTCATCCTCATTTCTTTCTGTTCCATGGTTGTCGTGTTCTGGGATACCAGCAACATATCCCGTATAACCACATTACATTCTCCATGCCTATCTGCCGCTTTCACATAAAAATACCGCTGACATCAGTATGATGCAGCGGCTGCCTGTCAAATCTTTGATACGCATTTTAAATAACCCCCTTTTTTCCACTGAAAACTGGAGGCATAAAATGTGGCAACCGGCTGTCATAGCATTATAAATATCTTAATCCTTCCACTTATTTATATCTGCCTTAGACCCTCAGCTTTGCGTCCCTGCGTTTCCCCAGGTTTGCCTTTTCTGCTATTTTCAGTCTAAATCATTCTCCCATGAATGTCAATTATATTTTTTCTCTGTTTTTTCGTTTCTGCTCCATTTCCCCTACATCCTGCGCTCCAGCATATCCGGATTGGTTGCATGGGCCAATGCCACTTTTTTGTCCACTCTGCCCTGACGGTACAGCTGCAGCAGGCATGAATCATTAGACATCATCGCCGAGCTTGCTGACGAATAGAGCAGCCCCTCGATCTGATAGCTCTTATTCTCCCGGATCATGTTCCGGATTGCCGGATTAACTGTCATAATCTCAAATACCGGTATCATTTTTCCATCTGTCCCCGGCACAAGCTGCTGACTCACCACAGCCTGCAGCACCATGGACAGCTGCACTGCAATCTGCCTCTGCTGGTTGGCCGGGAACACATCGATAATACGGTCTATCGTATTGGCCGCTCCCATGGTATGCAGTGTGGAAAAGATCAGATGTCCCGTCTCCGCGCCGGTCATGGCCACCTGTATTGTCTCATAGTCTCTCATTTCTCCTAACAGAATCACATCCGGGCTCTGACGCATCGTAGCCCGCAGCGCCCGGAGATAGCTGGTCGTGTCAGAGGAAATCTCTCTCTGTGTCACAATAGATCGGTCATGACGATGGAGAAATTCCAGCGGATCCTCCAGCGTAATAATATGCTTTTCCTGCGTATGGTTAATATAATCAATCACACAGGCCAGGGTTGTGGACTTTCCACTGCCCGCAGCCCCTGTGACCAGCACCATTCCCCTGCCATAATCTCCCATGCGAACTATCTGTTCCGGTATCCCAAGCTCCGATGCATCAGGAAGCTGAAACACAATAATCCGGATCACAGCCGCCAGAGAACCTCTCTGCTTAAATGTGCTGACGCGGAATCTGGCCAGTCCCCGGATTGCAAAGGAAAAATCGTCGTCTCCGGTGCGCAGCAGCGCCTCTTCATCCCGGTTGGAAGCCAGCTCATAAATTTCTTTGATATACTGATCCAGTACCGCAGGCATTAGCTTCTCATCGTCAAATGTGCAGATCCGTCCCTGCACCTTATAGGAAATTGGCCGTCCGGAGATCAGAAACACATCTGATGCCTCCAGCTGGGCTGTTTTTTTCAGTATCTCTTCTATCTGCATCTGTCATTCCTCTTCCTTTGTTCCCCATATTCAAGAATGCTCCGGCATTCTTGCCGCAAAATGGGAGTCATCTCACATCCGGTATGCAGTCTACCAGCTTTCGCTCTCCTGCGGCTCTGCTACATACAGGTTCAGTTTCTGACTCCCCTGTCCCGCATTATTAACCTCCAGCAGCTGCCAGACTTCTGTCACAAACCCGCCCCCTGACTTCGCTGCATCACTGCTGCGCTCTTCCTCTGTTATCGGCCGCACTGCTACACTCAGTTTCTGTTTTTCCGTTACTTCCACCTCCCAGCAGATCCTTCCATCCTGCCATGTCACGTCATCGCCTGCCACCCCATCTTTTACCGCATCCTGAAGCTTTGCGGCAAACGCTTTCTCCGGATACTCCCGGCGTATTTTCTCTGCCAGCCGTTCTACTCTGGCAAGCGTCTCTACCGCCTGATTTTGCGCCTCATAATAATTCCCGGTATGCTCCGCCATTCTCTGCGTCATCCTCCATCCCGCCTGTGCCGAGGTAAGCGCCAGCACTGCAAAAACCACCAGCATCATCACGGTAAAAATCAGCACCAGCGATGTCGTGCCCGTTCCCAAAACTCCGCCTCTCCTGCGCTTCATATCATTCTCCCTTTACCTTCGGAAAGAGCGCCGCGTCAAGGCTGTAGATCTCTTCCCCATCCGCACTGTATCCGTCAATCGCCGCTCGGACTATTCCTTCTGCCTCGCTTCGATGCACCCGAATATAAAAATCCATTTCGTCTCTGCCACAGAGCTTTCCGTTCCTGTCATAATAAAATATAATCCCGGCATCAGGTTCTCCGCTCTGTACATCTGCCTGCAGATCCGTCTCCCAGGTCATCTGTCCCGGGTTCGTCTCTTCAGCCGCCGCATAGATCTTGGCTGCCGTCTTCATTTCTCCATTTTCTGCTTTCAGCAGCTGCACAATATTTTCTGTTTCGTTCAGTACCAGCTTCAGGCGCTGTGTCCTCCTCGTCACCTGATACGCTTTTTCGTAAATCTGCAGACAGCATGCCGCGGACACAGAAAAAATAAGTATCACCAAAATCAGTTCCGTCATAAATAATCCTGTTCCGGAATGATGTTTTCTGTTCATCCGCCGCCTCCTGTCTCTCTGTCAGGGAAATTTATAATACCGTATCCCGGCCTGTCCATCTTCATCTGTAATTCTGATCTCCAAAAGCCCTTCTTCTGTCTGCTTTATCTGAAACTGCTGTACCTTTCCGATCACAGTTCCGGCATGTACAACAGGCACACGCCCCTGTGGCATCAGGCACTCTTTAAGCGCCCCTTCTTCCACATAAATCCAGGTTACATATTCTTTTCCGTCCAGCGTCTCAGCAATCAGCAGACTGTCTGTCCCATCCAGTGACACACGGCTGCCGCCTTCACTGCCGCGCAGCTTTTCTGTCAGATAGGAAAGCATTACCGGCGCATCCGTCTGCCGCATCTGATCTGCTGCGTGTCCGTACACCTTGATCCCCGCCAGGATCAGCAAAATGGAGGAAACTGCAAAAACTGCAAAAAGAAGCAGGGCAAAAACCGTATCCATTGAATGTCTCTCCTGTCTCATCAGTTCCCTCCGTTTCTGTCGTAACACAAGAATTCCTCAGCATTTTGCGCGAGGTGCATGCCTTCTTACATCTGATATCACAAAAGGCCGCCGCTCAGGGCCGCCTTTTGCAGTTCCTTTTCCTATTCCTAATTATACTGTGACCTTCCGGTTCTTTCAACCGGAAGTCACGATTTCTTTCTGTTCCTCATACCTGATATCTCTGCCATTAAAAGGAGCTTCCTGTTTCTGAAAACAGAAAGCTCCTTTACCAGTTAATCGCAGTACCCGAAACACCGCCGACATATTTACGCTGTTCAGGCAGATCCACAATCCGCTCTTTTGCTTATTCACAGCCAGATATTATTTTCTACACAATATCACTTCGACGGATATAGGCCGGCTTATTCGGCTCTCCGATGATTTCCTTTACCCGGATCAGCTGAGAATGTTTGTCCACTATACAGTTCTCCACATGTACACCTTTGCCTACTTTGACATCGGTAAGAATAATACTGTTTTTGATCACTGCACCTTTCTCAATGATACAACCGCGTCCGATGATGGAGTGTTCCACCGTTCCCTCAATCATACATCCATTGGATACCACTGAATCACGGATGCTGGCCGTCTCATAATAATGAGTCGGGCATGAGTTGTTCGTCTGCGTATAGATCGGCCACTCCGGATCAAACAGCATTTTCGCCGTCTTCAGATTGATCAGCTCCATGTTGGCATCATAATAGCTCTGGAAATCTGTGATGGATGCAAAGAATCCTCTGTGAGCCACGCCGCGCACATCCAGCTCTTTACACTCTACATTTACAATATCTGACAGAGTAAATACGGATGACATCTCTTTGGCCTTCTTAACCAGCTCCACAAACAGCTCCTTTTTCATGATATAAGCGTCCATGAAGATATTCCGGCTCTTTGTCGTTCCCGGATTATTCTCGATCGACAGAACGCCCTTCTGTTTGTTGAGATTGAGGATCTTGCAGTTCAGATAATGGTCTCTCGCATTGTCCACCGGATGGTACAGCAGCGTAATATCCGCGCCCGAATCCACATGCTGCTCAATCAGATCTTCGTAATTGCAGGTATATACCATATAGTTGGGCGTGATCACCACATAAGGATGATGCATCTGGTCAATACACTCCATATTGGTCAGATATGCCGCAATATCTGTATTGTAAATATCATTTCTGGAACGCTCCTCCGAGAACAGGATCTGCATCAGTCCGCTCTTGGAGTTAATGTTATAATGACGGCCGGTTCCGACATGCTCAGTCAGAGAGCGCGGCTTATCATTGACGTATACCTGAATCCGGTCAATTCCGCTGTTGCTCAGATTCGAAATAGAAAAATCAATCACACGGTATCTTCCCAGAAAAGAGAACGCGCCGATCGGCCGATAATCCTGCAACCCCTCGACCCATACATTCTGCGGAGCGCAGTTTACGATTCCAAATGCCTTATACATATTATTCAGCCTCCTTTACGCGCTTTGCAATTAACTCAATATGTTCGCTGTCAGGAGAACCTACCACAGCATTTTTTCCGATCCGGATATCTCCGGCTACCAGCGCCCGCACAACCACAGCGCCTTCTTCCACTACCGCTCCCGGCATCAGCACGCTGTCAATCACTTTGGCGCCGGCACATACCTTGGCTCCGGTAAACAGTACCGAATTTCTGACCTGTCCTTCAATGATACATCCCTGTGTGATATAGGCATTCTGAATCTCTGCCTTCTCGCCTATGTACTGCGGCAGCGCATCTGTATCTTCTGTGTAAATCTTCCAGGTGCGGTCGCTCAAATCCAGCTCATTGTTGGGGCTGAGCAGATCCATGTTGGCTTCCCAGAGGGAGTCGATCGTTCCCACATCCTTCCAGTATCCGTTAAACCGGTATGCAAAGAGACGTTTGCCTTCTGCCAGCATATTAGGAATGATATCTTTTCCAAAATCATGAGCAGAATCCGGATTTTTCATATCCGTCAGCAGCATTTTGCGCAGAAGCTTCCAGTTGAAAATATAGATACCCATGGAAGCCAAGTTGCTCTTGGGTTGCTCCGGCTTCTCCTCAAATTCTACGATCTGATCCTCCACGCCATCCGTATTCATAATACCGAACCGGCTGGCCTCCTGCATAGGCACTTCAAACACCGCGATCGTTGCATCGGCCTTGTTCTTTTTGTGGAACGCCAGCATCTTGTCATAATTCATTTTGTAGATATGATCTCCGGAAAGCACCAGCAGATATTCCGGCGAGAAACTGTCCACAAAATCAATATTTTGTGCAATCGCATCTGCCGTACCTCTGTATACATCCAGCCCTGTATCTGCCTTTTCGCGCGGCGGCAGCACATAGACCCCACTGTCCTTGGCATCCAGTCCCCATCTTCCGCCTGCTGCCACATAACTATTAAGCAGCACCGACTCATACTGGGTCAGAACACCTACTACATCAATTCCACTGTTAGCACAGTTACTGAGGGGGAAATCAATGATACGATATTTACCCCCGTAAGAAACGGCCGGCTTGGCCACTCTATTCGTCAGTTCATGTAGCCGGCTCCCACGACCCCCAGCCAGGATCATCGCCAGCATACTGTTCTGTTTCATAAAAAGCCCTCTCTTTCATTTTTCCTACAGACCAGATTGCCTGTATTTTACCTTCTGTTGGTTATGCAGATGGTTTTCTATTATCATATCATATCATACGGTTTTTGTGCAATTTAATTTTAATTTTTTATTTTTTTTATTCTTTTTCGTCGTTTTTCTACAAATCCATGAAAATAATTCATTGTTATTAGGTATAATTTCAGGCACAAAAAAAGCCGTATGCCGATCACTCAGCATACAGCCTTTCTATTATCTATTTAATTGATCTGTCCAATCTTATGCCAGTTTGGATTTAGCGATCTCAGCCAGAGCTTTGAAGCCCTCAGCATCATTGACAGCCATGTCAGCCAGAACTTTTCTGTTCAGATCTACTTCAGCCAGTTTCAGACCGTGCATGAATTTGCTGTAAGACAGTCCGTTCATACGAGCTGCTGCATTGATACGAGCGATCCACAGCTGTCTGAACTGACGCTTTCTCTCTTTTCTTCCTGCATAGGAGCTGGTCAGAGCTCTCATTACAGACTGTTTTGCTACTCTGTACTGTTTGGATCTGGCTCCTCTGTAACCTTTTGCCAGTTTCAGTACACGATTATGTTTCTTTTTAGCATTTAAGCCGCCTTTAATTCTTGCCATTTCTTATTTCCTCCTTCGTCTACTCTTATAAGTACGGTAAAATCTTCTTCATGTTCTGTGCATTTGTTGCATCAGTTACTGTTGCTTTTCTCAGATTTCTCTTTCTCTTGGTAGATTTCTTGGTTAAGATATGGCTCTTGTAAGCTTTATTTCTCTTCAATAAACCGGTACCGGTTTTTTTGAAACGTTTTGCAGCTGCTCTGCTGGTTTTCATTTTTGGCATTTTGATATTCCTCCTTATATTCAATCAAATTCTTTACCGTTTCTCAGATAAGAACATGGTAAGGCTTCTGCCTTCCTGCTTGATCGGCTTGTCGATCACTGCGATATCTTCGATCGCCTTTGCGAAATCCTCCAGGATATGTCTGCTGGCCTGCATATGAGCCATCTCACGTCCGCGGAAACGAAGGCTGACTTTTACTTTGTTTCCCTTCTGCAGGAACTTTCTGGCATTCGTCATTTTTGTATTTAAATCATTTACGTCAATGTTCGGAGATAACCGGACTTCCTTTACCTCGATCACTTTCTGCTTTTTCTTGGCCTCTTTTTCCTTGCGGGCCATCTCATAGCGGTATTTTCCGTAATCGATAATTTTGCAAACCGGCGGCTTTGCTCCAGGCGCAATCTTTACAAGATCAAGTTCTGCCTCCTTCGCAAGTTTCAGGGCATCCCGCGAAGACATAATACCAAGCTGCTCACCATTTTCTCCAATCAATCGAACTTCCTTGTCCCTGATCTGCTCGTTAATCATTAATTCGCTAATAGTCGTACACCTCCATCATACATTGACATAAATAAAAAGTGGATAACACAGTTATCCACTTTGCCTAAAGAGCCTGCGCTCTGGTCGTCTCTATAAACCGCAGGTCACCTGCTTGTGCCTGGGTGAGAGTGGATACTCTGCTTTCCTGTTTTCTCTAACCTCTACTACATTATCACATGCGCTTCTGTTTGTCAAACACTTTTTCCGGTTATTTCTGTTCTATTGTAAGAGTGCAAAGCACGTAACAATCCGTGCAATCCGGAAGTAAGGCGTTCTGACATTCTAATCTCTATCCTATCAAAGCCCTGAAATTGCCGCCCATTACCAGTTCCCACTCTCTCCGGTTCAGTCCGGCGTTTACATGGATCTCTTCCACAAACATGGTCATATCTGCCCTCCGGCATTTGGACGGATAGAGCAGCAGCGGAAAATCGCTGCCAAACAGCAGATGATCTGCTCCCGCCATATCAATCACGGCGCGGATGCTGCGGATATTGTACAGCAGCGGATTGGTAGCCATATCATACCACACATTTCCGAAATGCTTTATGTAACGCGGATTCATGGCATAGAAAGGAAGTCCGCCTCCCATATGCGCCAGAATCAGCTTCAGATTGGGATGCTTTTTGACAATCTCCGGCAGCGGTGTCAGAGGCGTCATATCTTTTCCCGGATATTTATGCCCGACCGGCTCGCCGCAGTGGATACACACCGGAATATCGTATTCCATAGCAAGATCCAGCACTGACAGAAAATCCGGATCATTAAAATCATAACCGTTTCCGCCCGGCCCAAGCTCTCCGATCCCGGAAAATCCCAGTTTCATGCAGCGCCTGATCTCATCCAGAGCTTCCTGCCCGAATTTTGGATTGATGGAAATAAATCCTCTCAGGCGGTCCGGATATTTTTTCAGCGCATCTGCCATATAGTCATTGTGCATCCGCATCAGCCCCGCATCATTCCAGTACCATCCCTGCATCCCCAGTCCATGCACGCCCGCCTCGTCAGCGCAGGTCAGCGCTTCCTCGATATCTACCCAGGCTTCTTCTGTTCCCTTGCCATTTTCAGGCTTCCTCGTTAAACTGGCAAACGTCTGATCCATAGCGGCATATTTGTCCCAGTGATGATAAATTTCCGGCGGGAACAGATGTACATGGCTGTCCCAGATCTCCATTTTATCCATATGTTTCCTCCTCACACATTTCTCTGCAAATTTTATACCCTCTTCTTTGAAAGTCCATCAGCATTTTTCTATTCCAGATGCACCGTATCAAAACGCTGCACAGAGCTGTAGATGAGATACCAAACGTCAAATATAGAAAACATGTTTATCTGACTGCAAATGCGCGGCATAGCAAAGTGATCTTCTCTGCCCGCCGCGCATCTTTATCTCTTTTCTTTCAGTTCAAGAATGTTCTGGCATTCTTGCTGCAAGATGCAAATCATACATCTGCATGACACATTTCTTCCGTGCGCCTCTGCGATTTTGTCTGAAGCTATATCAGATGTTTATCTGCACTTGCACTCAAACGTGGAACACTCCGTATCCTTGCACGTACATGCAGACGCGCCGGTAATATCCACCTTACCTGCAGTACAGCTGCAGTCCTGATTATACGTACAGTGGCAGGCATGGCAGTCTACGCTGATCTCCTGGCTGGGTGATCCCATAGAACTTCTGGCGCTGTCAGCCTTTCTCTCCTGAAAACTCTCACAGCAGGTCTCCTGACATTTTTCCGCCTGCTCTCCGCCCACGGTAATGTCTCCCTTGCTGCAGTACATTGCGTTGTTGTAAACGCAGTTCTGTGCTGAACATACTAAAGATGGCATATACATATCTCCTTTCTTTTCTTCCGCAGTATTCTCCGGAAACAGGATTAGTATCTGCCATCTTTTTAAATTTTATTCCTGACGTTTCAGAAACATTCAGCTCACAGTCAGCATTTCTGCTGAGTCTGATCTCTCATTTCTTACAGTCTATTTATCTCTGAAGATTTCTATTATTCCTGAACTTCTACTTTTCTTGCCTCTCTGGCTTTGATCTCTGCTTTGATATCGCTGATAAACTGATCTAACGGTCTCTGTCCCTCGTCGCCCTTGAAGCGGCTTCTTACAGCTACCAGACCCTCTTCTTCCTCTTTGGCGCCGACGATCAGCATGTACGGGATCTTCTGCATTCTCGCTTCACGGATCTTGTATCCGATCTTCTCTGCCTTCGTGTCGATCTCTGCACGGATGCCTGCTGCACTCAGCTCTTCCAGCACCTTCTGCCCGTACTCCATGTATTTCTCGGAGATCGGCAGTACCTTTACCTGTACCGGAGCCAGCCATGTCGGGAATGCACCTGCGTAATGTTCAATCAGGATACCGATGAAACGCTCAATAGATCCGAATACCACGCGGTGGATCATGATCGGACGATGCTTCTCTCCGTCTGCTCCCACGTATTCGCAGTTAAAGCGCAGCGGAAGCTGGAAATCCAGCTGGATCGTACCACACTGCCAGGTTCTTCCAATAGAGTCCTCCAGATGGAAGTCAATCTTCGGTCCGTAGAATGCGCCGTCCCCCTCATTTACCACATAGTCCAGACCAAGATCGTCCAGTGCGCCTCTCAGGGCGTCTGTTGCCATCTCCCAATCCTCATCGCTTCCCATGGAATTGTCCGGACGAGTAGACAGCTCTACGTGATACTTAAATCCAAACAGCTGATATACTTCATCAATCAGTTTTGCAACACCTTTGATCTCGCTGCGGATCTGATCCGGCATCATAAAGATATGCGCATCGTCCTGTGTGAAGCAGCGCACACGCATCAGACCGTGCAGCTGACCGGATTTTTCATGACGGTGAACCAGTCCCAGTTCTCCCATAC